>DATFSB010000548.1:0-6281 GCA_035262825.1 Gemmatimonadales bacterium
CACCTGGGACACGATGTTCTGCAAATACTCCGGGAAGGGAAACTCGATCCCTTCGGTGCTCACCGTCGCCGGGTCGGACCCGGTGCTGGGCCGCTCCCCGGGGAGCGGTTTCGCCTTGGGCGTCGTCCTCGGGGCGGCCTCCCGCTTCTTGCTGTCGGAGGCCGGCGGCGGCGCGGCTTGCGACGCGGTGTTCTTGGGTGGTGGCTTGGGAGTGGGCGCCGGGGGTTCGGGCTGCTCCGCCTCTCGCTGCACCGCCTGCGGGGCCGGGCGGGCATCGGGCTGCACCTCGGGCGCCGCCACCAGCTGGACGCGATAGACGGGGGGTGCCGATCGTGCCCCCGACGCGGAGGCGAGGAACAGCCCCAGCACCACGCCGTGCACGACGACCGTGCCGGCCAGCCCCAGCGGCACATTGCCATGCGGGCGCGGGGGACGGATCACGGCCCCTGCACCTCCGGCTCCGCAACCAGCCCTACATCATTGACGCCTGCCGCCCGGATCACAGCCAGGACCTGCACGACCGTCGCGTAGGCGACACGCCCATCGGCGCGGAGGTACACGCCGGTAGGGTGCCGGCTGCGCACGAACGCCGGGAAGGTGGCGCGAAAATCTTCATACGAGAGACCCGATTGATCGAGAAAGATCCTGCCGGTACGATCCACCGTCACGACCAATCCCGACTTCGGCTCGATCGGTCGCGCCTCGGCGCGCGGCAGCCGCACGTCGACGCCCCCCTGCATGATCGGCGCCGTGATCATGAAGATGATCAACAGGACGAATGCCACGTCGACGAGGCTCGTGACGTTGATGTCGGCATTGAGCGGCAGCTCGCCGTGGCCCCGCAGCCCGCCACCGCCCCCGAGGAAACCCGCCATTACAGCCTCCCTTCCCGCGCCAGCGTGCCGATGATCTCCTGGGCGAAGCCCTCGAGCTCACCGGCAAACAACCCGAGCCGGTTCACGTAGGCGTTGTAGGCCATGACGGCCGGCACGGCGACGGCCAGCCCGGCGACGGTCGTCACCAGTGCCTCCGCGACGCCGGGCGCCACCGCCCCGATGTTCCCCGATCCGCCGACGGCGATACCGATGAACGCGTCCATCACACCAAGCACGGTCCCGAGCAGGCCGAGCAGCGGGCTCACCGAGCCGAACGTCGCGAGCCAGGGGATGAAGCGCGCGGCGGCGTCGCGCTCGGCCGCAATTTCCTTCGCGAGCACCATGCGCAACGCCTCGAGCTGCATCATCGTCAGCGTGGGATGGGCCGGCGCCGCCGCGGGCTCACGCAGCACGCCGGGCTTCAGGTGGGAGAAGAACTGCACCGCCTCCCGCAGCAGGCGGTTGTACGGCGACGACGGCAGCCGCATCGCGGCGTGGTACGCCTCCTCCAGCCGCGGCGCCTTTTCGATCTCCTTCATGAAGCGATCGGCCTGGCGCCGCACGTGCCGGAACTGCCACCACTTCAGAATGATCAGGTACCAGGAGACGACGGAGAACAGCACCAGAATCGCCAGCACCAGCTTCGTCTCACGACTCGACGTGAGCACCAGCTCCCACGGCGTGGTGGGCACCGCCCGCCCGACTTGCAAGAGCACTTACCCCTCCCGGATCCAGCTCAGCGTGCGTGCCACGCCTTCGGGCAGCGCCACTCGTGGACGCCAGTCCAGCTCGCGCGCCGCCTTGGATACGTCCAGTGCGCTGCGCAGGATCTCGCCGGCCCGCGCCGGGGCGTGGCTGATGGCGCTCTGCGAACCGGCGGCCGTGGCGAGGATCTGCGTCAACTGATTGACCGTGGTCTCGACTCCGGTCCCGATGTTGTAGGCCCGGGTATCGAGCCCGCCGAGCGCCGGCAGTGGACGCTCGGCGGCGATGACATTCGCCGCCGCCACGTCCTCGACGTACACCAGGTCCCGCGTCTGTTCCCCGTCTCCGTAGATCGTGACCGGCTCCCCGGCGAGCAGCCGGCGGCCGAAGATGGCGACGACGCCCGCTTCGCCGTGCGGGTTCTGCCGGGGTCCGTAGACGTTGCTGTAGCGCAGGCAGACGGCCTCGAGACGGAACAGCTGCGCGAACGTCGCGAGATAGTACTCCGAGGTCAGCTTGGCGGTCCCGTACGGCGAGGCCGGCAGCTTGGCTGCCGATTCGGGCGTCGGGGTCGCGGCGCCTTCGCCGTACACGGTGCCTCCGGACGAGGCGAACACGACCCGACCTACCCCCCCCGCGCGCGCTCCTTCGAGCACGTTGAGCAGGCCGATGACGTTGACCTGGGCGTCATACAGCGGATCCTCGACCGAGCGCCGCACGTCCATCTGGGCGGCGTGGTGGTTGAGGATCGTGAAGCCGCCGCTCGCGGCAAGGCTGCGGGCTTCGGGCGAGCGTACATCGGCGCGCACCAGCCGAACCCCCTCGGGCAGGTTCTCAGCCTTCCCGGAGGAGAGGTCGTCCAACACGGTCACTTCGTCACCGGCGGCGAGATGGGCGCGGACGAGGTGGGAGCCGATGAACCCGGCGCCGCCCGTTATCAAGACTCGGCGCTTCATGAGATTGCACTTCCTCCTTGCGACGACGAGGCGCGGCGGGGAATCCGCCGCGCCGGGTCCTGCTGCGCTGCCGGGGGAACGTCTACGGGATCAGGAGGGCATCTTCTTGATCAATCGCACCGGCATGCCCGGAATCAGCTGCGGATTCGACATGCCGATGATGATCGCCGAGGACGTGTGCTCGCGCGTATGCGCCACCAGCAGCTGCACCCGGACCTCCTCCGACCGCGCGCCGACCTCACCCGATGCCGGGCGGTACGCCTCGAACACGTCCCCCAACGCCACACCGTCGGCGCGGCCTTTGTCGAGGAACACCACCTGCTGCGCCGTGGCGAGCACATGGTTGTCCCGCATCTCGATCAGGTGACCTTGCAGCCCCTGATCGACGTCGGCGGGACGCACCTCGCCGGGATCTTTGAACGGCTCGAGCGGCATCGCGACGGTCCCGCCGCGGATGCGCCCGAACTGCATGATGATCGTCGCCAGCACCTGCTTCTGTTGCAACGACGTCACCCGCGCCACCCCGACGGGCACGACGACCGAGCCCCACGGATTGATATCCCGGTCGAGCCGCGCGACGAGCAGCGAGTCGCCGATGTGATACGACGCCTGGGACGGCGGCAGAATCGCCAGCTCCTGGAACTGCGTCGCGACGTTCGAGGCCGGCGGATGCTCCAACACCGGAATCGACGGCTTGGCGGTGTTCCCGACGACGGTCGCCCACGGCAGCTTCTCGCCCTCGGTCAAGAACCCGGCGGAGTAGAACTCGCCGCGCCGCACCGGACGGTAGATCTGGTGCGCGTAGGCGCGCAGCACGTCTTCCACCCGCTGCCGCGCGTTGGCGCGACGGTCGAAGATCGTTCCCGGCCCTTCGGGCTCGGGCGGCGGTGCCGCGAGCTGCGTGGTATCGGCCGCCCCGGTAGTGTCCGGGCCGGTGGTATCGCGCTGCGCGACGGTTTGTGTCGTGTCCGTCACAGGCGCGGTCGCGATGCCGCCGAGGTCGAGCACCTCACCGGGATAAATCCAGTGCGGGTCCTCGATCACCGACGTGTTGCGGCGATAGATCTCGGGCCACAACAGGGCATCGGAAAAGTTTTGCTGGGAGATCGACCAGAGGGTTTCGCCGGCGGCGACGACATGTTTGCCGCCGGGGACTGCGAGTCCGGTATCCTGCTGTGCCGCTGGCGCCGTAGTGGTGTCCTGCGCGACGAGGGTCGCGGCCAATGGCAGGGCGACCACTACGGCCCACACGACGCGGCTAGAACGGCAGATCGTCGTCCTCCTCATCCAGCGCCTCCGGGAACGCGTCGAGCGACTCGGTCTTCCCTTCGGGAGTGGCCTTCGCCGTCGCTTTGGCCCGGGCGAAGTCCCCCGACCCTTCGCCCCCGGCGCCCCGGGAGCCCAAGAGGATGATTTCGCGAGCGATGATCTCGGTGACGTAGCGGGTCTGCTTCTCCCGGTCTTCCCAGGTGCGGTATTCGATCCGCCCCTCGACGTACACCCGATCGCCCTTCTTCATGAACTTCTCGGCCACATCGGCGAGCTGCCCACCAGCGCCTTTGTTGTTCCAACAGATCACCCGGTGCCACTCCGTCTTTTCCTGCTTCTCGCCCTTCTGATCCGTCCACTGCCGGTTCGTGGCGAGGGAAATGGTGGCGACGCGGGACCCGTTGTTCGTGCTGCGCACCTCAGGATCGGCCCCCAAATTGCCGATCAACATGACTTTGTTCAGGCTTCTGGCCACGACTGCCTCCTGGCATTAGGCGGGTGGGGGCCAAGGATGCCCCAGATTATATGAGTCGCAAGTCATTCTGTCAATCAAAGATACGCCACTTGTACCCTTTTCACGCGGAAGCGGTGTCTGCCGAAATGGCGGCTCGGAGGACGACCGCGTCCTCCATCGGGCGCTGGTAATAGCGCGCCCGTCGACCGACCGCGGTGAATCCGAACGACTCGTACAACTGCTGCGCGGGGAGATTCGATTCGCGCACTTCGAGAAACGCCGATACCACTCCACGCCGCGCGAAATCGTCGAGCAGGCGACGCACCAGGGCCGTGCCGACGCCGCGACGCCGAGCCGCCAACAGCACGCCGAGATTGAGAACCTCGCCCTGATCGACCACCGCGCGACCGACGATGTAGCCCAGCGCCGAGCCGCCGTTCTCCGCGACGAAGATCGGCCAGCCGAGGCGGAGGCAATCGGCAAAATCGCTGCGCGACCACGGATCGGTGAACGCGATCCGCTCGATGGCGACCAGCGCCGCGAGATCAGCTTCCTGGGCGGGTCTGATGCGACAAGGGACGTCCGTAGCGAGCCTCCCAGCGCGCTTGCGCCTCGGCGGGTCGGCCGTAATCCGGCTCGGCGGTGCCGGGGTCTTCGATGCGGCGCGCGACGCCCGCGAGCGGCACCAGCGCGAGCAACGCGGCCGCCGTGGATCGCAGCGCGCGCGCATCGAGGGGCCGAACACCGGTCCACTGCTCCAGCGCGGCGGCGTACCGCAGCGCTCCGTCGCCCACGGCGGCCCGGGGCCGTTCGGGGCTGGCGGCGATCAACTCGTCCGGCGTCCAGATGCCCGGGGCGACGATCACCTCGAGCCGATCGGGACGCAGCACGTATACCGCACCGAACACCTGTCCGCGCAGCGCGTCGAAACACGCCGCAATGGGAACGGCGCCGAGCACGGCCGCGGCGCTCGCCGCCGCGGCCGCCAGCGCGGGGATGGCGAGGATCGGGATCTCACGCTCCTGGGCGAGCCCCTTGGCGGCGGCCCATCCGATGCGCAGCCCGGTGAAGCTGCCGGGCCCGTCCGCGACCACGATCCCCGCCAGCTCCGGGATGGCAGCGCTGCCCGCGCGCAGGGTGCGGTCGATCAGCTCGACGATTCCTCCGGCGTGCGTACGCGGTCCCTCGAGCTGCGTGCTGGAGCGGGTGTCGGGCGGGTCCCCCACCGCCACCGACGCTACGGCGGTGGCGCTGTCGATCGCGAGCCACGTCCCGCTCACCGCTCCTCCAGCACGCGGTACACGCCATCGGAATCGTGACGCAGATGGAAGTAGCGATCGAGCGGCGGCATCATGTGCCCCGCGTTCTCGGGCCACTCCACCAGCAGAATCGCTTTCGAGAGCAGGATGTCGTCGAGCCCGAGGTCGCGCGCTTCCTTGGAGCTCTTGATGCGGTAACAGTCGACGTGGTAGACCGGCCCCCGTGACGACTCGTAGCGGTGCACGAGGGCGTACGTCGGGCTGGTCGCCGGCACTTCCGCCCCGATCCCGCGGCAGATCGCCTGCACCAGCGTCGTCTTCCCGGTCCCGAGTTCGCCCGAGATGCCGATGATCACCGGGGGGCGAAGCACGGCCCCCAGATCTTCACCGAACCGGTTGAGCTCGTCCTCGCGCAGCCGCACGCCGCCCTCCTTGCGGCTCGAGCCCCGCTTTGAGCTCGAGCAGTTGATCCCGCAGCAGCGCGGCCTGCTCGAAGTCCAGCGCTTCGGCCGCTGCCTGCATTTGTGACTCGAGCAGCTGGATCAGCGCCTCACGCTCCCGGGCGTCGGCCGGCCGGTGTACTGGAGCGTCCGGCACGCGGCTGCCGCGTGCATCCGCTACGCGGGTCACGAACCGGATGTCGACCACCGACTTGACGATGGAGCGCGGCGTCACACCGTGTTCGACATTGTACGCCTGCTGCAGCGACCGGCGCCGCGACATCTCCTCGAGCGCGCGCTGCATCGAGCCCGTCATGCGATCG
>DATFSB010000549.1:0-9211 GCA_035262825.1 Gemmatimonadales bacterium
GCGCACCCGGCGCGGGCCCCCGGTCCGCCAGCAGCTCGGTGACGTCGCGCACGCGTGCCGCAAACCGCTGCGCATCGGGTGCGCCGTCCAGCACATGTCCGTATGCCTTCAGTTGGGCCCCGCAACCTGCGCTGTTCACGACGATGGCGTCGCTGCTCGATCCGAACGCAGCGACGTTTTGGCGGGCCAGCGCGCGTGCCGCCTCCCGCAACCCCGCGTGCGCGTGCAGCGCCCCGCAGCACACCTGTCCGCCCACCTCACGCACCTGATATCCGTTGACGGCGAGAGTCCCGATCGTGGCGTCGTGGACGTGGGAGAAGAGTCCTTGCATGACGCAGCCGCGAAAGAGCTGGGCGGAAAAGAGCTGGGCGGAAAAGAGCTGGGCGGATAGGCGGATGGTCGGATGGTCATCTGGTGCCTGCGGCGCTCCATCCGCCCATCCGCCCATCCGACTATCCGCCCTTGTTGCCGCGAGCATCCCCATCGCGAACCCGAACCTCCCCTTACCCGCGAGACTGGCAGCCACACCCGAATTCCGCACCAGCCGTGCGAGGGCGTAGACCGGTCGCGAGGTCGTGGTGCTCGTCAGCGCGCTCAAAGCGAGCCGAGCGAGGCGCGGGATTCCCCTGGCGTCGGCGAGCCGGGCACGAGCCTCCTCGAGCCCATCGCCATAGGCGACGCCCGACGGGCACACCGGCTCGCAGCCGCGGCAGCCGAGGCAGCGGTCGAGGTGAAAGCCGAGACCCTGATCGGACGGCGACAGCTCGCCTCGCTCGAATGCCCGCATCAGTTCGATGCGGCCGCGCGGCCCGTCGGCCTCGTCGCCGGTGGCGAGGAAAGTGGGACACGCCTGCAGGCAGAAGCCGCAATGCACGCAGGCGTCGAGCCCCGAGAACCCGCCGCGGGTCATTCGTCGCTGTGGACCGGCACCACCAGCGTCGACGCGGGATCGAACGTCTGACGCAGCCCGGTCACGAGCGGTCCGACACCTTCGCGGTAGGCCCCGAAGACGCCGACCGCCTGCCGCACGCTCCAGGGGCCGCGCTCCAGGGTGAGCGGGACTTCGAGCGCGGCGAGGGCGCGCCGCAAATGCCGCAGCCGTTCCGCCGTCGCCTCGCCACTCCAGCGCACCACGCCGAGGGCGGGGCTCGCCGAGATCCACTCGTCACCCAGCTGGTGCTGCACCAGGTCGAGCAGATCGTCGGTCGCATCGGGGAGGCCCGCCAACCGCAGCGTCACCGGCCGGAGCGACAGCGCTTCGGCGGCGCGCTGCCAGAAGGCGTGGCTCTCCTCGGGTCCGAGCGGAGCGAAACGGCCGCCGCCGGCAGTCCGCAGCAGGGCCTCCTCCGCCTCGACCTGCGCGGCGGAGCCGCTGCAGCGCACCGCCAGCACCCAGCCGGCGCGCCGCGCGAGGGCAGGGGAGAGCAGCTCGAGCGCCGCCGGCGCGAGCCCCGCCTCGCGCAGGTCGTCGGCGGCGCGGCTCAAGTCCTCGCGCGTCCCCTCGAGCAGCAACGTCTGATCGGCGCGGGGCAGCGCCCGCAGCCGCACATGGGCGCGCACGATCACCCCGAAGGCGCCGAACCCGCCGACCTGCAGCCTGGTGAGGTCGTAGCCGGCGACGTTCTTCACCACCTGGCCGCCGCTCGACACCACGCGGCCGTCGCCGGTGATCGCGGTGACGCCCAGCAGATGGTCGCGGACGGGCCCGAGGCCCAACCGCAACGGCCCCGACGTCGCCGACGCGATGATGGAGCCCAGGGAGCGTCCGGCGAGCCCCGGAGGATCGAGGGCGACCCACACGCCCCGCTCGGCGAGCTGCTGGCGCAGCCGGTCCCATCCCACGCCGGCTTGCGCGGTGGCGACGAGATCCTGCGGCTCCACCGCCTCGACCAGGTCGAGGCGTCGCGTCGTGAGGGCGAGATCGGCGGGGGCATCGGCGGGTTGCCAGCTTCCGGCACCTTCGACCCGGACTTTCCAGTGCTCATCGGTGGCGGTGCGCAGCAGCAGCGCGACGGCTTCCGGCGTGGGGGGGGCGATGCGCGGAGCGACGCCTGCGGCGCCGGGATCGAGGACGGCATCGGAGCCGAGCAGCGCGCGCACCTTCTCGAGCACGCCGTTCATGAGCGGAACCTATGGACGCCGGTCCATTCGCGGCAGGCGTGCACCGGCACCACTTTGCCGGGATTGACCCGTTCTGCAGGGTCGAACACCCGCCGGACCGCCCGCATTGCCGCGAGGGCGTCGCCGTCGAACACGAGCGGCATGTAGCGCAGCTTGTCGAGTCCCACGCCATGCTCGCCGGTGATCGTGCCGCCGGCGGCGATGCACGTCGCCATGATCTCCGCCGAGGCGGTTTCGACGCGGGCCTTGAGGGCGACGTCGGTCGCGTCGAAGGAGATGTTGGGGTGGAGATTGCCGTCGCCCGCGTGGAACACGTTGCTGACGACGAGCTGGTAGCGGGCGGCGATGGCGCTGATCGACTCCAGCACGTCGGGGAGCGCGGAGCGCGGCACCACCGCGTCCTGGACGACGAGGTCGCGCGACAGACGCCCCATGGCGCCGAACGCCTTCTTGCGGCCCTGCCACAGGCGCTCACGCTCGGCGGAGTCGGCGGCGGTGCGGACGCCGCGGGCGCCGTGACGGGCGAGCAGGTCGGCGGCGCTGCGCGCATCCGCCTCGACCGCCGCCGCGACCATGCCGTCCAGCTCCACCAGGAGCACCGCCGCCGCATCTCGCGGGTACCCCGCCGCGTACACCGAGTCCTCCACTGCATTGATGCAGGAGCGGTCCATCATCTCGAGCGCGGCGGGGACGATGCCGCTCGCGATGATGGCGGACACGGCTTCGCCCGCCTCGCGCAGGCTCATGAAGTCGGCGAGCAGCGTGCGGATCGCCGCGGGCGTGGGGGTGAGCCGCACGGTGATGCGCGTGGCCACGCCGAAGTTGCCTTCCGAGCCGACGAACAGGCCGACGAGATCGGGCCCCCACGGCTCGCCGGCGGGGGAGCCGAGCGCGATGACGCGGCCGTCGGAGAGCACGACCTCGAGCGCGAGAATGTGCGCCGTGGTGGCGCCGTACTTCAGGCAATGGGGGCCGCCGGCGTTCTCGGCGACGTTGCCTCCGATCGTGCACGCCGTCTGACTCGAGGGGTCGGGGGCATAGTGCAGCCCGTAGCGCGCGGCGGCGGCGGAGAGGCGGACGTTCACGACACCCGGTTCCACCGTGGCGCGGCGATTCCCGGGATCGATCTCGAGGATGCGATTGAGTCGGGTGAGCACGACGAGCGCGGTATCGGAATCGGCGAGGGCCCCGCCCGAGAGTCCTGTTCCGGCGCCGCGGGGAACGAAGGGGACGCCATGCGCCGCGAACACGCGGACGACGGCGATCAGCTCGTCGCGCGTGCCCGGGAAGACGACGATGCCGGGAAGGCGGCGATGGGTCGGGAGGCCGTCGGAGGCAAAGGTGAGGCGGTCGCTCGTCGACAATCGCACGTAGCGGGGACCGACGATGCGCTCCAGATCAGACAAGACGACAGAGAGCATGGTGTGAAGTATAAGAAGGAAAAGGCAATGCTAGACGCGGCAGACGCACCGGGGAAAACAGAAAAAACAAGGGACCAGGTTAGCCAACCCGGTCCCTCTCATCTGTTCTCCTCGGTGCGTCTGTGCGTCTAGTGTTGCCGGTCCTGTCTCAGGCCGCTCTCCAGAATCCCTTGAGGGCCCGTCCATCTGGTGATTCCCGGAGTTTTTCGAACGCCCGCTCACGGATCTGCCGGATGCGCTCGCGCGTGACGCCCATCAGGGCGCCGATCTTCTCGAGCGTCATCGCTTCGCTGCCTTCTTCGAGTCCGTAGTAGAGATAGAGGATCTTGCGTTCGCGGGGGGTGAGGTACTTCTGGAAGATGCGGTCGATGAATTCCCGCATCAATTTGCCGTCGGTGCGGTCCTCGATCTCGCCGCCTTCGATTCCGGCGAACCGCTCACCCAGTGTGGCTGCGTCCTTGTCGGTGCGGTCGACGGGGGCGTCGAGCGACAGCTCCGCCGCGGTCATGCGGCGCGCCGTGCGAACGTTCTCTACGGAATCTTCGAGCGCCAGCGCGATCTCGTCGTCGGTGGGCTCGCGACCCAGCTCCTGGGAGAGATAGGTCTCGGTGCGGCTCATGCGGATCAGCTGGGAATTCTGGTTCAACGGGATGCGGACGCTGCGGGTCTGCTCGGCGAGTGCTTTGAGGACGGCCTGTCGCACCCACCACACGGCGTAGGAAATGAACTTGACCCCTTGATCGGGATCGAATTTCTTGACCGCCTTGAGCAGCCCTTCGTTGCCGATCGCCACCAGCTCCGAGAGATCGAGCCCGTGTCCTTGGTACTTCTTCACGTAGGAGATCACGAACCGGAGGTTGGCGGTGACCAGACGCTCCGCGGCCTTCTCGTCGCCACGCTGTACGCGTCGCGCGAGGCGGCGTTCTTCAGCGGGGTCTTTGATCAGCGGGAGCTTCTGGATGTCCTGGAGGTACTGGTCGAATGCACCGGATGGCGTGGCTTTGAAAAAAGACTTGGTCTTGCCTGTCGACGACGCACGGGCCATGCGCTGGACTCCCAAGCAAGGCGGTCGCGTTGAGAAGGGGGACGGGAAGCGCGCTCAATATAGGAACCACTATTCCCACGTGCAAATGTAATCAGTTTTCCACATCACAAATCGTTAGGCAGAAAAAGACTGCGCCGTTTGTCCACTATCCACAATGGCTGTGGAAAGAGCGCAGGGTGTAAATCCTGTTCGTAACTTGTTGAAAATCGACCGAAAGCAGCCTAAATCGTTTCCCCTCAAGTCATTGTCCCAGCACCTCCCTCACAATGTCCTCAGAAACGGGCGTCGTCCAGCCACGGGTCGTGTCACCGCACATTTCACCAATACGACGCGGCAGAGCGAAGTGCAGGTCATCGCCGCGCCTTTTTTTGTCGTGGCGCATCGCGGCGAGGAGATCGTCGCTGCGCGCGGCACCCGGAAGTGTGGTCGGAAGGTTGAAGCGCTCGAGCAACCGTACGATGGCTGCTCTGGTATCGCGTTCCGCGACTCCCACCCGTTCCGCCAGCGCCGATTCGAGCGCCATACCGATGGCGATCGCTTCCCCGTGCAGGATCGCGAAGCCGTTCGTCGCTTCGACGGCGTGCCCGATCGTATGTCCGAAGTTGAGCAGGGCGCGCCGACCCCCCTCCCGCTCGTCCGCCGCAACGACTGCCGCCTTGATCTCGACCGAACGGGCGACCAGGTGCTCGAGGGCCGCGGGATCGCGCTGCTTGCCCATGACGGCGTCGCGATCGCGGTCGAGCTCGGTGCAGTAGTCGGCGTCGGCGATCACGCCGTGCTTGATCGCCTCCGCCATTCCCGCGACGAGTTGCGTTGCAGGGAGCGTCGCCAGCGTGTCGAGATCGGCGATCACCACGCGCGGCTGGTGGAACGCGCCCAGCAGGTTCTTGCCGTGCGGCGTGTCCACCCCCGTCTTGCCGCCGATCGACGAGTCGATCATCGCCAGCAGCGTCGTCGGGAGCTGGACGAACGGGAGGCCGCGGTAATAGGTGGCGGCGACGAACCCCGCCACATCGCCCACGACACCGCCTCCCAACGCCAGGACCGCCGCATCGCGACCGAGCTGGGCCTCGAGCATCCGGTCCGACAGCGCGGCCCACGAATCGCGCGTCTTGTTCCATTCACCGGCAGGGAAGGTGTACAGCTCGGCGTCGAGGTTCCCTTCGCGCAGGCCCTGCAGCACACGGGGACCGTACAGCTCGGCGACGTGGGAATCGCTGATCACCGCGTAGCGATGCGCCGGGCAATGGCGCGCCACGAGGCGGGCGAGGTCCGAGAACAGCCCGCGGTCGATGAGGATGTCGTAGGAGGCGTCCCGCTCCGAAATCAGCGGAACGCGCACCGTCACCACGGGACGTCGCCCGAGCCGGCATCCCGGTTCGCGGCCCGGGCCAGCACGAACAGGAGATCAGAGAGGCGGTTCAGGTAGCGCCAGATCACCGGCGACACCGCCGCCCCCCCTCCGCGCCCCAGGCCCACGACGCTGCGCTCGGCACGCCGGCACACCGTCCGCGCCATGTGCAAGGCCGCCCCTTTCGGCGCCCCGCCGGGGAGGATGAAGCTCTTGAGCGGCGGCAGCGTGGCTTCGTGCCGGTCGATCGCGGCTTCGAGCTGAGACACGGCCGGGTCGGCGATGCCGGGGCCGCCCAGTGCTTTGATCAGGCGGGCCGGGTCGGGGGTCGCGAGCACCGCGCCGATCGCGAACAGGTCCCGCTGGATGGCCTGCAGCAGCGCGTCCTCGAAGTCCCGTGGCTCGAACGCCCGCGCCAGCCCGATGCTGGCGTTCAGCTCGTCCACGTCGCCGTAGGCCCTGACGCGCGGGTGATCCTTGGGGACGCGCTCCCCGCCGAAGAGGCCGGTTTCGCCTGCGTCGCCTTTTTTCGTGTAGATCCTCATGGGGCGCTCCCCACAGGTATCGGTGAAACCTAGCCCAGCTCGGCCGGCAGCGACTCGGGGAAGAACGCCCGGCCCGCCCGCATCAGCTCGCTGAACGCGGTGGGGTCGTCGGCGAGCGCCACACGCTCGATCTCGGCGAGGCAGGAGCGCACCAGCGCGAACAGCTCTCCCGAGTGGCGATTGAGACGTTGAATCTCGTAGTAGAGCCCGGGACTCTCGCGCGCCACTTCTGCTGCAGTGCGCGCTTCCTTCAGGTACGTAGTGCTCGCCACTTGCGAGAGGTCCCCGTACGAGCGGCCGCTCCGGGCGAGCGTCGTAAAGAAGAGAATCGCGACGAGGTGGCTCAGCCCCAGCACGTACTGCATCAGCTCGTCGTGCAAGGCCACCGGAATGCGCGTGATCGTGAGGGCGGTGTCGGCGAACAATGCGGCGGCGTCGTCGGCGGCGGCCGTGTTGCCGCAGTCGCACACCGCCATGACGCGCCCGGAGAGCGTGCGGGCTCCCGGTCCGAACAGCGGATGGATGCTGGCGACGGGCTGCCCGCGGCGTCCCGCTCCCTCGAGCAGATCGAGGACGTGGCTCTTCAAACTGAAGGCGTCGGCGACGAGTGCGCGGGCCCCAAGCGCCAGGATTTCCCCCAACACCTCGCGCCCCACGGCGAGCGGGGTGGTCACGATGACCGCGTCCGCTCCCCGGACAGCGGCGGCGAGATCCGTCGCGGCAGGGAATCCAGCCACCGCGCCGGCGGGGTCGAGCGTCGTCACGCCGTGGCCCTGGCTGGCGAAGAAATCAGCGAGCCAGCGCCCGATCTTCCCTGCGCCTCCGACGATCAGGATCCGCCGTCCGGGCGAGCCGCCCGCCGCGATATCCGATTCCTGGGTACGCACCGCCTCACCGATGAGCAGCTCGCTGAATCGCTCGGCGAGCCGGTCGTCGAGCCCGGCCTGGGCGGCGAGCGCGTGGAAGCGGGCCAAGACTTCCGACTCGGTGGCGTAGTTGCGGACCGGCAGGCCCGCGGCCCGTTTCGCCTCACCGACCTCGCGCGCGAGGGCGAGGCGGGTGGCCACGAGATGGACGAGCGAAGCGTCGACCGCGGCGATGCGCGAGCGCAGCTCGTCGAGGCGCTCCGTCACTGGGTCTTGCCGATCTCCACCACAATCGAATCGATCTGCGACAACATCGGCCGCCCACCGATGGCGTGCGCGTTGGCCTCGATGCTGAAAATCAGTGGATGGCCGTTGGGGCGCTCGATGTACCCCGACAGCGTGTTCACGCGGTCGATGCTCCCCGTCTTGGCCAGCACCCGTCCTTCGAGCGGCGTCCCGACGAAGCGGCGCAGCAGCGACCCCGGCTTTCCCGAGCGGGGCAACGCCGCGAGGAACGGCGCGCGCCGGGGGTGCGCGTACATGTACGCGAGCAGCTGCACGAACGCATGGGGCGACACCAGATTCCCGGCGGAGAGGCCCGAGCCATCCTCGAGCGAGAACGCCGTCGAGTCGATGTGGATCGAGTCGACGAGGAAGTGCCGCTCAGCCTCGAGCCCGGCATCCCATGATCCCACCCCCCCAAGCTCGCGTCCCACGACTTTCAGCAGCATCTCGGCAAACCAGTTCTGGCTGGTGTTGAGGATGGGAAACAGGATGTCGGGGAGGGGCCGGCCACGGTACTCCACCAGCGGCGCCCCGCAGCACCGCGCTGCGCGATCGTCGAGCGAGTCGGTCGTGCTCGCCGTGCCGCCGAGCACCGCAACACCGCGCGCCTGGAGCGAGTGGGTGAGCGCGCGGGCGGCGTACAGGTTCGGGTCGGGGAGGGCGAAGCTCTCGATCCAGGGCGAGCGCCCCTGCGCCGCCGTGCCCTCGGCCCAGATATCCATGGTCCCCGGCTTGCGGAAAAAGTTGTCGCCGATCGTCGAGCCGGAGTCCCCGGGACCGGTGCGTGCCCGGTTCTCGAATGTGAAGAGCCCGAGCTCCGGACTCCAGGTGATCGTCGGCGGCCGCCCGACGGAGTCTGACGGCGTGATGCGGAAGTCGACGCTGTTGTCGTGGAAGCCGAGCCCGGAAACGGGAGCCGCGTACCACCAGTTGAGGTCGAATTCGTTCCACGCAGGGTGCACGATCTGCGGCTCGAAGTAACTGCCGTCCCCGATGAGACGGCCGTCGACGCGGCGCACGCCGCGCGCCACCAGCGAGTCGGCGATCGCGTCGATCGCGGTGTACGTGGAATCACACGCGCCCGGCGCCAGGGTGTCGATCCCGAAGCAGCGCTCCGAAAACGTGGGGTCGCCGCGGCCGTACAGAATCAGGTCGCCGTCCACCACGCCGTCCTTCATCGTTCCGTTGAGGTATACGCTGGTGCGCACGCGGTAGTCGGACGGGAGCAGCGCCGCAGCGGTGGCCGATACCACGAGCTTCGTGTTGCTGGCCGGCACGAAGAGGCGGTCGGCGTTGCGCTGGTAGAGCACCCCTCCGCGGTCGTCCTGGACGTACACCCCCCACGTCACACGATCGAAGGGGCGCTGATCCAGCAGCCCGTCGAGCCGCCGCTGCAGCGAGCCGCGGCGCCGGGTATTCGTCTGGGCGTCGAGCGGGCGCGTCGCGGCGAGGGCGCCGCTAATCGTAAGCGATGCGAGGATCAGCTTTCGCATACAGCAGGTCCGCGAAGAGGTTGACGAGGACGAACAACACCGACATGAACAGTATGGCGCCCTGGACCGCCGGGAGGTCGCGCT
>DATFSB010000550.1:0-3778 GCA_035262825.1 Gemmatimonadales bacterium
GACTTCGACATCACCCCGGCTGCCGCGTCACGCGTCGCGTTCTTCGTGGAGCCGGGCACGACGGACGCCGGCGCCCAGATCACGCCCGCGGTCCAGGCCGAGATTCTCGACGCGTTCGGCAACCGCGTCGCGACGGCGACAAACAACGTCACCGTCGCCCTGGCCGCGAATCCGAATGGCGGGACGCTGTCGGGGACAAAGAACCGTTCGGCCGTTGCGGGGGTGGCCTCGTTCAACAACCTCAGCATCGACGTCGCGGGCGGCGGCTACTCGATGCGAGCCAGCGCGAGCGGCCTGACGCCCGACACGAGCCCCGCGTTCACAGTCACCCCGGGCCCGGCTACGACGCTGGCCTTTACACAGCAGCCCACGCAAACGGCTGCGACGGCTGCTGTTACCCCCTCGGTCAGAGTCACGGCTCGCGATGCACAGGGCAATACTGCTACCGACTTCACGGGATTGGTGTCAATCGCGATCGCGAACAACGCCGGTGGCGGCACGCTCACGGGAACTCTGAGCGCACCTGCGGTCGCGGGTGTCGCGACGTTTGCGAATCTGCATATCGACAAGATCGGCAGCGGTTATACCCTGGACGCTGCGGCGACGGACCTGCCGGGGGCGACTTCGAATGCGTTCAATATCGTGGCTGGGTCCGCGACGCAGCTGGCGTTCCTCACGCAACCGACTGGAACGACGGGCGGCGCGACCCTCGCCAATGTCCAGGTCGAGATTCTCGACGCCGGCGGGAACCTGGTGACGGGGGCCAGCAACTCGATCTCGCTCGCGTTCGGCACGAATGACAATGCGGCGACGCTGTCCGGAACGATTCCCCGATCGGCGTCCGGTGGAGTCGCCACATTCAACGACCTGAGCGTCGACAGCGCGGGAACGGGATACACCCTGACGGCGACCGCCAGCGGTCTCACCGGGACGACGTCCACCTCGTTCAACATCACGGTCGGGCCGGCGTCGAAAGTCGGGTTCCGCGTGCCGCCGTCGAACGCAGTCCCCGGAGTTGCGTTCTCCCCGACCGTCGAAGTGGAGGTGCGGGACCAGGGCGGCAACCGCGTCAATTCGACCGCGTTAGTGACGCTCGCCATCGGCGTGAACCCTGCGCCGGGCGGGACTCTAATCGGTGACACCACGATCAATGCCGTGGGCGGTTTGGCCGCCTTCCCTGGTGTGGGCGTCAACAACGCGGGAACCGGCTATACGATCGTCGCCACGGCGTCAGGCCTCACGTCGGCCACTTCCGGAGCGTTCGACATCTCCGTGGGCTCGGCGACCAAGCTGGGATTCTTCGTCCAACCGTCGGCCACCGCCGGCGGAACGGCGATCTCGCCCGCGGTGCGGGTCGAGATCCAGGACATCGGCGGCAATCGCGTGACCGGGTCGACGAACAGCGTCACGCTGGCGATCGGCACGAACGCCAACTCCGGGACGTTATCCGGAACCAGGACAGTCGCGGCGGTGAATGGTGTCGCCACGTTCACCGGGATCAGCATCGACAGCGCCGGAACCGGTTACACACTGGACGCCAGCGCGTCGGGGTTGACCGGCGCGACGTCGAGCGCGTTCAACGTCACCGTGGGCTCAGCGGCGAAGCTCGGCTTCCATGTGGGGCCGTCCAACGGCACCGGCGGGGTGGCGCTCACGCCGGCGATCGAGGTCGAGGTGCAGGATGCGGGCGGCAATCGGGTCACGAGCGCCGGCAACAGCGTCACCATGTCGCTCGCCACCAATCCCAAGTCGGGGACGCTCTCCGGGACAACGGCGGTCGGGGCTGCCGGTGGTATCGCGACGTTCGCGAACTTGAGCATCGACAGCGCGGCGAGCGGCTACCGTCTCGCTGCCGCGGCAACCGGACTGACCGGGGCCACGTCAGGCACGTTCACGATCGCGGTGGGAGCCGCAGCGAAGCTGGGACTCCTGGTGCAGCCGAGTGATGTGACGGCCGGGGTCGGGATCGCCCCCGCCGTCAAAGTGGAAGTGCGCGATGCCGGCGGCAACCGCGTCACCACGGCGAGCAACACGGTAGGCATCGCGATCGCTACGAACGCCGGTGGTGGGACGCTCTCGGGCACGACGTCGCATGCCGCGGCCAGCGGCGTTGCGACGTTCTCTGGCCTGAGCATCGATAAGAGCGGCGTCGGGTACACGCTCGCGGCGAGCGCGAGCGGGCTGACGGGCACGACCAGCTCGGGGTTCACGGTATCGGCGGATGGCGTCGATGTCGGCCTCTCGAGCCTCATGAGCTCGGCCGACACCGTGGGACAGTGCTCGACGTCGTGCAGCCCGACGTTCCAGACCTCCACGGTCACCGTCACCGTGAAGGATCAGTTCGGCAATCGCATCGCCGGCTCGCCGGTGGTTGTGACGGCGAACGGGACCGGGAACGTTTTCTCGCCGTCGGGCTCGGGGACGACCGACGTCAACGGCACATTCACCACGACGTACAGTGCCGCGGTGGTGGAAGGCAAGACGCTATCGGCGACCGCCGGCGGGATCGGGCTTTCCCAGACACCGGGCATCGCGGTAATGCCGGTGCTGGTGGGCGCGGGCGACATCGCCGATTGCAATTCGACCAAGGACGATGCGACGGCCAATCAGCTGGACAATATCCCCGGCACCGTGTTCGCCGACGGCGATAACGCGTACCCCAACGGTACGGCGACCAATTTCACGAACTGCTACGATCCGACCTGGGGCCGGCACAAGGCGCGCACGCGCCCCGTCGTGGGCAACCACGAGTACGACAGCTCCGGAACGGCCGCGCCCTACTTCGCCTACTTCGGCACCGCGAGCGCCGATCCACTGGGGAACGGCTTCGGCTACTATAGTTACGACCTCGGCGCGTGGCATATCGTCGTGTTGAATAGCGACTCGGGTGTCACCAACGCCAGCTCGGGGCAGCTCACGTGGCTGCAGAACGATCTGGTGGGCCGGACGAATCAATGTGTGCTTGCCCTGTGGCACCGGCCGGTGTTCACCTCGGGGTCATCTGGAGGCTCGGGCTCGAAGGTGCGTCGGCTGTGGCAGGCGCTCGAGAACGGCGGCGCGGAGGTCGTGATCAACGGACACGACCATCTGTACGAGCGGTTCGCTCCCCAGGACTCGCTCGGCAATGCTACGAGCGCGGGGATGCGGGAATTCATCGTGGGAACGGGCGGGGGGGAAACGCACGGGAATTTCCCCAACAGCCCTGCCAACGTGGAGGCCAGTGATGCCGCTAACTTCTCTCGGGGGGTTCTGCGCCTGACCCTGTATCCCAACGCCTACCGCTGGGAGTTCATCGCCGCCCAGGGGCAGGGAACGTATTCGGATTCGGGAACTGCTAGCTGCCATTAGTGTTGCCGCCTTTCAGAGCCCCACAAGCAGGTCCGGATCTTGCGCCTTTTTGGCGCCGAATCCCATTCAGTGTTGCGTCGGCGCTACAGCCATCAACCGAGGGTAGGGTGGCAGGCATTCTTGTGCGATACATCCGGTCCGGCAGACCCCGTCGGGCCATGGTGCTTGCATCGTTGCTGGCTGCCTGTACGGCGGATCACGCCGGCGGTCCGACGAAGCCGGTTGCCTCCGTCACCGTGGCTCCGCTTTCCGCTCCGCTCCCGGTCGGAACGACGCTGCAGCTCACCGCCATTCCAAAAGACGACGAGGGGAATCCGCTCAGCGGCCGCACCGTAACCTGGTCGAGCTCGGATTCCGCCGTTGCCACGATCACTGCCGGCGGTCTCGCGAGTGGCGTCACGCTCGGCAGTGCCAACCTCACGGCGACGGT
>DATFSB010000551.1:0-2626 GCA_035262825.1 Gemmatimonadales bacterium
TCCGCGAAGCCACCGACGTTTGCGGACGTCCGCCCCACGACGCCGGCGCCGCCCTTCAAGCCCGGCCTGCGAATCGCCGTGATCCTCGCGACTGCTCGCAGCACCGGGGCGCAGCTGCAGGCGCGCGGGGTCAAGGAGGCCGCCGCCGCGGTCGGCTGGAGTACCGTCGAATTCGACGGCCAGGGCACGAACCAGGGCCGGCTCGCCGCGTTCCGGACCGTCCTCACGCAGAAGTTCGACGGCATCGTCCTGGTGGCGATGGACCAGCGCGTGGTGGGCGACGCCATGCGAGATGCCCACGAGCGCGGGATCCCCGTCGTCTCCACGATGGCCGGCAACGAGCCCGGGAGCAATCCGGACCAGGTGTTCGCCGACGCGGGCATGGACGATCTGCTGGAGGGCCGCAAGGTCGGAAGCTGGATCGTCGCCGATGGTCTGGGCTCGGGCGGGAAGGTCAACGCCCTGCTCTTCCTCAACCCCGTCAATCGGACGGTCCAGATGCGCGACGCGGGCGTGCAGGCGGTGCTGAAGGAGTGCACGGACTGCCGGGTGGCCGCGGCCGAGAACTACACGAGCGCCGAAGTCTCGCAGACGATGCCGCAGCGGACGCAGGCCCTGCTGCAGCGCTTCCGGGACGTCAACTACATCATGATCGACATCGGCGCATACGCGGTGTACGTCGTCCAGGGCGTGAAACAGCTCGGCCCCGAGTTCGAGAAGAAGGTCAAGCTGATCTCGTTCGACTGCGTGCCCGACGAGGTCGCGCGCGTGGCCGCGCGCGACGTGCAGTGGGCGTGCGTGGGTGCCGCGTCCGAAGCGTCGGGCTGGGCGGCCATCGACGAGCTCAATCGGGCCCTCAACCGCCAGCCCCGCGCCGGCAACCGAGTGCCGGTGCAGCTGATCACGCAGGAAAATCACGCCGGCGTGACGACGCCGGGCGTCGGCTACACCGGCCCATTCGACTACAAGGCCGAGTGGCGGAAATTCTGGGGCAAGTAGGAGGCCAGCATGCGCGCGGTGCGCGTTCACGGATTGCGCGACATTCGGATCGACGAAGTCCCCGAGCCCGGCAAGCCCGGCCCCTGCGAGATCCTGGTGGCGCCCCGATGGGGCGGCTTGTGCGGCACGGACGTGAAGGAATACGTGGGGCCCGTCGGCAGCGTACCCGCTCTGCCCCATCCACTCACCGGGGCCTGCAAGCCGCTGATCCTCGGACACGAGTTCTCGGCGAGCGTGGTCGCGGTGGGCTCGGCGATCGAGAACGTGCGCCCGGGCGATCGCGTCGCGGTGATGCCGCTGCACTACTGCGGCGCGTGCCCGCTCTGCCTGCGAGGAGACTTCATCCTCTGTCCCCGGAAGGCCTGGCTGGGGCTCTCCGATCGCTGGGGCGGGTTCGGTGATCTCGCGATGGTGCAGCCGTATCAGGTCACCAGGCTGGGCACGCTCACCGACGAGCAAGGCGCCGTCGTCGAGCCGGCCGCCGTCTCGCTCAATGCGGTGATCCGCAGCGGCGTCACCTCGGGCGATACCGTTCTGGTCGTGGGCTGCGGCCCGATCGGCGCACTGGCCATCCTCGCGTCGCTGGCGGCCGGGGCGGCCCGGATCCTCGTGTTCGAGCCGAATCCGAAGCGGGCGGCGATCGCGCTGCAGCTGGGGGCCGCGGTGAATCTCGAAGGCGAGCGCGCGCGACAGGTCAAGCAGATCACGGATCTGACCGACGGCCTCGGCGTCGACGTCGCCATCGACTGCGCGGGCAAGGCGGGCACCGTCAACCTGTGCATCGAGTCCGTCCGCCCCGGCGGCGTCGTGGGTGTACCGTCGGTCCATCCGGGACCGATGGAGATCGACATCCGATCGGTCACCCGCAAGCCCGTCTCGATCGTGGGCTCGCTCGGCTACACCAAGGAGGCGTGGGACCGCACGGTCGCGCTGATCGCGGCGGGGAAATATCCCGTAGAGCGGGTGGTGACCTCGCGCACGCCCCGCGCCGAGATCGTCGCGGGCGGTTTCGAGGCGCTCATCGATCCCGGTCGGGGCGAGCTGAAAGTGCTCGTCGAGGTCAATCGGGCGGCCAGATCCGCGTGAGCGTCGCCGTCCGCCCCAGGGCGATCCGGATCCCCGGCCTGTACCGGTTCGCCGGCCTCTACGTCCTGCTGCTCCTGCTCCTCGTCTTCAGTGTGCTGCTCCCGGAGACCTTTCCGACCGTCCTCAACTTCAGGACCATGCTGGTGTCCCAGAGCTTCCTGGCGATCGCGGCGCTGGGCCTGCTGTTCGCCGCCATCAACGGTGAGTTCGATCTCTCGATCGGCTTCCTCTCCGGCTTCGTCGGCGCGCTCGTGGCCTGGCTGTCGATCGACCACGGCTGGCCAGCGATCGCGGCCGCGCTGGCGGGCATGGTCACGGCCGCCTTCGTCGGCGTCGTCAACGGCTTCCTGGTCGTGAAGATCGGCATCATGTCCTTCATCGCGACGCTCGGCACCGGCACCGTGCTGTCGGGGCTGACGTTGTGGGTGACGGGCGGCAAGGTGCTCTTCGGCATGCCGCGTGACCTGATCGCCATCGGACAAACCCGATGGTTTCAGGTTCAGGTGTCCGTCTACGTAATGCTCGCCATGATCGCGGTGAC
>DATFSB010000552.1:0-4711 GCA_035262825.1 Gemmatimonadales bacterium
GATCGCGCTCACCCTCCTGTTCCAGGCGCGCGGCCGCGAGCGGGCCGTGATCCATCTCGGTCGCCAACTCCGCATCGCGTAACGCATCGTGCCACCACGCGGCGCGCTCCCAGCGCCCCAGCTCGGCCGGCGCGATCCCCATCGCCGCGCCCCACTCCCGGATCGTCGCCGCGACGCGCTCGATGTGCGCGCGACGCTTCGCGGTCACCACGGCCCACTCGGGAAGCATCGCGGTCAGGATGCGACGGTAGGGTCCGCGCCGACCCCTTCGCCCAGGATGACGTTGTCGATCAGACGGGTCGACCCGACGCGCGCCGCGACGAGCGCGACGGTCGCCTGCGTCACGCGATCGACGGGGCGCAGGTGGTCGTCCACCAGCGCCAGGTATTCGGGGGTGACTCCCACTGCGGACAGCACCTCCATCCCGCGCTGCTGGACCGTCGCCGGATCCGCCGCTCCACCGCGCCAGGTGCGCTCCGACTCGCGCAGGCAGCGCGACAGCGCCAGGGCCGAGCGCCGCTGATCGGCGCTCAGATACGCGTTGCGTGACGAGAGCGCGAGCCCTTCGAGCTCGCGCACCGTCGGGGCGAGATCCACCTGCACCGGATAATCCAGGTCCTCCACCATCTGGCGCACCAGCATTCCCTGCTGAAAATCCTTGCGGCCGAAGACGGCGACGTCCGGCTCGACGGCGTGAAACAGCTTGGCGACGACCGTCAACACACCGGCGAAATGGCCGGGCCGCGCCGCGCCCTCGAGCGTCTCGGCCATCGGACCCGGCGCGACGCGCACCAGCGGCTCGACCGGATACATCTCCTGGAGCGTCGGGACGAAGAATCCCTCCACACCGCGCGCCTCGGCGACGCTGCGATCACGATCCAGATCGCGCGGGTAGCGGGCGAAGTCCTCGTTCGGACCGAACTGCAGCGGATTCACGAACACGCTGAGCGCGATGATGTCCGCGCGCTCGCGCGCCGCGTCGATCAGTCGCAGGTGTCCTTCGTGAAGCGCACCCATCGTCGCCACAAAGCCCACGCGCTTCCCCCGGGCGCGCTCGGCGCGCGACCAGGCGCGCATCTCCGAGCGGGAGCTGATCGTGAGCACGGGAGAAAGGAAACCGGGGAGCTGCGAAGTCGGTAGGGTCTCTACTGCTGGAAGGAATGCTCCGGTCCCGGGTAGCGACCGGCCCGCACCTCCGCGGCGAATGCGTCAGCCGCCCGTCGCACCTCGCCGGCCAGCTGTGCGTACTGCTTCACGAACCTGGCGTTGAACTGCTCGTTCAGGCCGAGCATATCATGCAGCACCAGCACCTGGCCATCGCACGAGGGACCGGCGCCGATGCCGATCGTCGGAATCGCGAGCGACTGCGTGATCTCTCCGGCGAGCGCGGCAGGAACCAGCTCGAGCACCACGGCGAAGGCGCCGGCCTCCTGGAGTGCCGTCGCATCGTTCTTCAGCCGCTGCGCCGCGGCTTCGTCCCGCCCCTGCACGCGCGGCCCGCCCAGGGCGTGCAGCGATTGCGGCGTGAGCCCGATGTGCCCCATCACCGGAATGCCGACTTCGACGAGCGCGCGCACCGTCGGCGCGATGTGCACACCGCCTTCGACTTTCACCGCGTGGCACCCGGTCTCCGCCATCGCCCGGCCGGCGTTGCGGATCGCATCCTCCCGCGTGACCTGGTACGTCAGGAACGGCATGTCGCACACCACCAGGGCCCGCCGCGTGCCGCGGCGCACGATGCGCGTGTGGTAGAGCATCTGATCCAGCGTCGCCGACAGCGTCGACTCGGCGCCGCCCAGGACCTGATTGACCGAATCCCCGACCAGCAGGATGTCGATGCCGGCGGCGTCGAGCAGGCGCGCGAACAGGGCGTCGTAGCAGGTGAGCATCACGATGCGCGTCCCCGCCGCTTTCATCTTCAGCAGGTCGAGGGTCGTCACCGGCTTCGGGGCGTCAGACATGGGCGGGCGCCAGGGCGTCGAGCTCCACGATCTCACGCTGCCAGAAATCGCGGTTCGGCAACTCGGGGTGCGGCACGGTGAGCTCCGCGGTGGTGATGAGGCGATCGCCAAAACGTACGATATCGAGATCGAGGGTGCGCGGGCCCCAGCGCTCGTGGCGCTCGCGCCCCGCCTCGACCTCGATCTCGCGACAGTGCTCCAGCAGCTCGAGCGGCTCGAGCGCGGTCACGAGCAGGACCATCTGATTGAGGTAGGGCCCCTGCGACACCGGCCCCAGCGGCGCGGTCTCTTCGATGCTCGACGCGGCGACGAGGTGCGTGTGGCGCAGGGTCGACAGCCGCAGCCGGCCGCGGGCCAGATGCGCCTCCCGGTTCCCCAGATTCGAGCCCAGCGCCACATAGGCGCGCTCGAGATTGCGCGTCACTCGACACTCGCGAATCCGCGCGTCAGGTCGCGCAACCGGCCCGCCACCTCTTCCAGGTCGCGTGTCGCCCGCTCGAGATCGGAGAGTCCCGTAGCGGCCTCGCCGGCGCGCGCCGATACCCCCTCGGCCTCGGCGCGGTTCTGCAATGAGATCGCCGCGACCGCGCTGATGCGTTGGCGCAGCCGCCCGAACGCCTCGTCCTGCTCGCCCGCGGTCGACGCAATCCGCTGCGCATGTGCCGTCGCCTCCGCGGTCGCGCGCACGATCGCCTCGAGCGCGTCGAGTGCGTCGGACGAGAGCTCCTCCACGCCGGCGACGTTGACCTGCCCGCGGCGCATCTGCTCCACGACTTCTCCGACCTGGCGGTGGATGTCGGCGACCAGCTCGCCCGCCTCCGCCGCCGCGCCGGCGCTCTGCTCCGCCAGGCGCCGCACCTCGTCCGCCACCACGGCGAACCCCTTGCCGTGCTTTCCCGCCCGCGCGGCCTCGATGGCGGCGTTCAACGCGAGCAGGTTGGTCATGTCGGAGAACTCCCGAATCGACGCGATGAAGCCGGTGATGCGCCGGCTCATGACGCCGAGCTGCTGCACCTTGCCGGAGCTCTCGCCCACGAACGCCTTGAGGGCGACGAGCCGGGTGAGCGCGTCCTTGATGCGCTCGCGGTTGCGGTTGGCCACGTCGCTCGCCGAAGTCGACGCCTGGGCCGCCTCCGCGCCGTCCACCACGACGCGGCGCGACACCTGCGCCAGGGCGTCGGTCGCCTCGAGGCCACCGGTGACCTCGGCTTCTTCGGTCGTGGCGGCGCCGCGGATCGCCGCGGTCGACGTGGCGACGGCGCGCGACACGTCGCGCAACGAGGCCGCCGCCTGTCCGATCGTGCCGAGCTGCCGCGTCATGCGGTCGAGCGTCTCGACGATCGGCCGGCGCAGGTCGTTGATGTGGATCGCGGTCGCGAGCTGATTCGCGAACGTCGCGATCGTCACGATGTCCTTGCGGCGGTAGGCGCGGCGCTTGTGGTGCTCCAGCTCGAGCGTCCCGATGACCGACTCGCCGAACTTCAGCGGGACGAGCACGAGACTCTGCACGGACTCCGGAAGGTCGGCCAGCCGCTTGTCGCGCAGCACGTCGTGAATGACGAGCGTCTCCCCGTTCGCGACAACCTGAGCGCGCAGCGCGGCGACATCGGAGGTCGGTTCGGCGCGCTCCTGGCGCCCGATGGCGCTCCGATACGCCAGCCGCAGCCCCTCGTCGGCGCGTCGATAGATGCGGAGGTCGCCCCAATCCACCAGCCGGTGCGCCAACCGCTCGATACGGCGAAACGAATCGTGCAGGCTGATGTTGCTGGTGATGACCGATTCGATGGCGTGGATCTTATTCAGCTCTTCGGCCGAAATCGCCTCCTCGAGCATCTGTTTCAACAGCTGGCCGAGGGCGGCGAGCGCGGCCGCGACGAACAGCCAGGTCACCGGTGGCCAGGCCAGCACCGCGCTCAGGATGGTCCCCGCGGCAACGATCGTCCCGAAGTAGGAAATGACCTCGTAACGGATGATCAAGAGCTGCTCGTCCTGCTCGAGCTTGCCGCGCACCATCAGGCTGAGGTAGAACAGCAGTCGACCGAACAGGAAGTACGACACGGCGAACGCGAACAGCGCGGGGATCATCGTGACGTGCAGCCCGGGCGCGGTGACACCCGAGATCGTCGTGATCGCCGCGTACACACCAAAGGAGCCCACGAGCGAGAGCGTCTCACGCCCGAAATTGATCACCGCCGCCCACAACGCCTTGCGCAGCCAGGTCCAGTCGGCGAGCAGCGTGCCGCCAGCCAGGGCGAGCAATGTCGCGGGGAGTCCCACGAGCAGACTGCCGCACAGGCTCACGATCCCCGTCTGATTCAGATATGAGTATTTCGAGAGCCGCACCGATTGTCCGCGCGCCGCGGTGACGACCACCAGCATCACGAGGATTTCGATCCACTGATGGGTCCAGCGCGGATCGATGATGAGCACCACGATCGCCAGGGCCGTCCCGCCGAACGCGAGCGAGCGACCGTAGATCGTGACGAAGCGCTGGAAGTTCACGCGGCCCCCCGCGTCGCCAGCGCGCCGGCCAGGCTCTCGAGCAGTCCGCGGGCCGCCGCAAGGCCGCCGCTTCCGAGGGCGTCCACCAGTGCGCTCCCGACGACGACGCCGTCTGCCCAGCGCGCCGCGGCGGCAGCCTGGACGGGGGTACTGATCCCGAACCCGACGGCGATCGGCAGACGCGTGACGCCGCGCAGGCGCCGCACGTGGCGGTCGAGGTCGGTCGGGGCTTCGGGGCGGGCGCCGGT
>DATFSB010000553.1:0-6358 GCA_035262825.1 Gemmatimonadales bacterium
TTCATCTCCAGCACGACCTGCTCGCCGAACGGCGTCAGGCCGCCGTGCTTCGCCGAATCGGTCGCCGCATCGGCCCAGTCGGTGGTCTCCCAGTGCGTCAACGTCATGTAGCGGGTGCCGAGGGCGTAGAACATCCGCAACGTCCCGAGCGAGCTCTCGATCGCGTGACCGCCTTCGATCCCGATGAGGCACGAAATCTTGCCGGCCTTGAAGTTGCGCTCCACGTCCGCGGCAGTGGTCGCCATCGCGAGATCGCGGGGGTAACGGGCGCACAGCCGGTGCACCAGGTCGATCTGCTCGAGGGCATAGACCGCCGGGTGCTCGCCCTCGTGCATCGTCGTCACCGGGACGTAGGCGGCCCAGAACTGCGCGGCGACGTGTCCGGCACGCAGCTTCGGGATGTCGGTCATCAAGCCCAGCTGCGTCGCCGAGAAGTCCACCGAATCCACGCCACCGCGGCCGCGGATCGCGTCGGGGATGTCGTTGTGCCCGTCGATCAGCGGCACGGTCCGGAGAATCTGGATCGCCTGAGCGCGATAATCGGGCGCGGCGCCCGCCTGCGCGAACGCCTGGAGCACGACGGCCGTGGAGCAAACGAGAAGCACGAGGGTCGATCGGACCAACACAACGCGGTTCCTGTGAGCGGTCGCACGGAAGCTCGCGCTGCGTCTCGTGAATGGCAAGGTTAGTTTACTTCACATGCCCGATGCGAAGGTCTCGATCAGTTTCACGCTGAACGCGGAGCCGTGCGAGGTATCGTTCGCTCCGCACAAGACGCTGCTCGAGGTGCTGCGCGAAGATCTGGGGCTCACCGGCACCAAGCACGGCTGCGAGCTGGGTGAGTGCGGCACCTGCACCGTGCTGCTCGACGATCACGCGGTGCTCTCCTGTCTCGTGCTGGGACAGGCGTGCGCCGGGCGAACGGTGCGCACCGTCGAGGGCATGGCGGGCGCCGCTCTGCATCCGCTGCAGACCGCCTTCGCCGACCTCGGGGCCGCGCAATGCGGCTACTGCACTCCCGCATTCCTGCTCACCGCCCAGGCGCTGCTCGAGCACAATCCGAAGCCGTCGCGCGACGAGATCAAGCACGCTCTCGCCGGCAACCTCTGCCGCTGCACCGGCTATATCAAGATCTACGAAGCAGTCGAGCTGGCGGCGGCGTGGATGCGGGGAGAGAAGGCGGAGCCGAGCCGCGAGGCATTGTATGGCCGGCGGTAAGAAAAAGGCGGACGGGCGGTCAGGCGGACGGGCGGTCAAAGAGCATTTCTCCGACGGACCGCCCGACCGCCCGACCGCCCTGCGCGTAATCGGGAAGGCGCATCGAAAGGTCGATGCGGTTGCGAAGGTGACCGGGGCCACCAAGTTCGCCGACGACCTAGCCCTGCCTCGGATGCTCTACGCCAAACTGCTGCGCAGCCCGCATCCCCACGCCCGCATCGTTTCCATCGACACGTCGCAAGCAACCGCGCTCTACGGGGTGAAAGCGGTCCTGGTAGGAAAAGATCTCCCGATACCGTTCGGCATCCTCCCCGTGAGCCAGGACGAGCATACGCTGTGCGTCGACAGCGTGCGCTTCATCGGCGACCCCGTGGTTGCCGTGGCCGCCACGACCGAAGAAGCGGCGACGGCCGCGCTCGATCTGATCGCCGTGACCTACGAGCCGTTGCGCGCCATCGGATCTCCGGAGGACGCGCTTGCCCACCCCGAGCCGCGCATCCACGACTACGGCGACTCGGGCAACCTGCACAAGCTCATCAACCTCGAGTTCGGTGACGTCGAAGAGGGGTTCGCCGAGGCCGCGGTGATCCGGGAAGACCTCTTCTTCTTCGAGGGCAACACCCACCTCCCGATGGAGCAGCACGCCGCCCTCGCCGAATGGTCGGCGGACGGGAAGCTGACGCTGTGGAGCTCGACGCAGACGCCGCACTACGTGCACCGCGCCCTCGCCAAGGTGCTCGAGCTGCCGGCGTCGCGGATCCGCGTGATCGCTACCCCGAACGGCGGCGGCTTCGGCGGCAAGAGCGATCCCTTCAACCACGAGATCGCGGTCGCGAAGCTGGCGATGCTCACCGGCCGGCCGGTGAAAATCACGCTGACGCGTGAAGAGGTGTTCTATTGTCACCGCGGCCGCCACCCGACGCTGATGGCGGTGAAGACGGGGGTGACCCGCGACGGGGCGATCACGGCGATGCACTTCCGCTCGCTGCTGGACGGCGGCGCCTACGGCTCTTACGGCGTCGCCAGCACCTACTACACGGGCGCGCTGCAGACCGTCACCTATCCGATCAAGCGCTACAAGTTCCAGGGCGCGCGAGCGTTCACGAACAAGCCGCCGTGCGGACCCAAACGCGGCCACGGCACGCCGCAGCCGCGCTTCGCGCTCGAAGTGCATCTCGACAAGATCGCCGAAGAGCTGGGGCTCGATCCCGCCGAGCTGCGACTCAAGCACCTGCAGCCCCCCGATTCCCTCACCGCCAACTACCTGCGCGTCGGCTCGATGGGCCTCGGCGAGTGCATCCGCAAGGTCACGGCGGGATCGGGGTGGCGCGACAAGTTCAAGCGGCTGCCGCATGGCAAAGGCGTCGGCCTCGCCTGCTCGTCGTATCTGTCGGGGGCCGGGCTGCCGATCTACTGGAATCATATGCCGCACTCCGGCGTGCAGCTGAAGTGCGACCGCTCGGGCGGAGTCACGGTGTTCTGCGGCTCCACCGATATCGGACAGGGCTCGGATTCGATCCTCGCTTATATCACGGCGGAAGTGCTGGGAATCGACCCCTTCGACATCCGCATCGTCACCGCCGACACCGATCTCACGCCCGTCGACCTCGGCAGCTACTCGTCCCGCGTCACCCTGATGAGCGGCAACGCGGCGCTGCAGGCGGCGGAGCGGGCGCGCGAGGTCATCCTGCCGCACGCCGCGCGCAAGCTCGACGTGCCGATGACGCGCATCGTGTTCGCCGACGGCAGAGTGTTCGATGTCGAAGAGCCCGATCGCGGTATGAGCTTCGCCGAAGCGGTCCAGGTTGCCGAAAGTGTCGTGGGAACGGTGGGCACGGTGGGATCATACACGCCGCCCAAGAGCCCCGGCCGCTATCGCGGCGCGGGGGTCGGTCCCTCCCCCGCGTATTCCTACAGCGCCTGCGTCGCCGAAGTCGACGTCGATTCGGCGACGGGGATCGTGCGGGTCCCGAAGATCTGGATCGCGCACGACGTGGGGCGCTGCATCAACGCCGCCACGGCGATCGGGCAGGTCGAGGGATCGGTCTACATGGGTCTGGGCGAAGCGTTGATGGAGGAGATGACTTACCGCGAAAACCGGCAGGTGGTGCACAAGTTCCCCAGCCTGCTCGAGTACAAGAGTCCCACGACGCTCGAGATGTGCGACGTTGTCACCTATATCGTTGAAGATCCCGATCCCAACGGCCCCTACGGAGCGAAAGAGGTGGGCCAGGGCCCACTCCTTCCCGTGATGCCCGCGGTCGCGAATGCCGTGTACGATGCCGTCGGCGTCCGCGTCGACGAGGTGCCGATCACGCCGGAGAAAGTGTTGAAAGCGCTGCGTCACAAGCAGAAGGGTGACGCACCACGTTACGGACCCAACGCATTCCCCGAGATTCCCTGGCCCGAGCCGACGCGCGTGCCGCCGCCATGGGAGGGGGGCGACGGCAAGGCGCGCGATCAAGCGGCGACGCTGGCAGGCGGAGTGCGAGAGGAGCGGCAGCACTGATCGCGACACGACTCGCGCTCGTGACGACGCTGGTCCTTGCCGCTCCAGTCGCGGCCCAAATGCCGGACTCGGTGTCTCCAGACCGGCTCGCCGCGCGGGCGTGGTTCGCCGACTCGAAGTTCGGGATGTTCATCCACTGGGGGGTCTACAGCCAGCTCGGCGCCGGCGAGTGGGTGATGCACAACCGCCAGATCTCGGTCCCCGCCTACGAAGCCCTCGCCGCCACGTTCGATCCAACGAAGTTCGACGCACAGGCCTGGGTCGCGCTCGCCCGTCGAGCGGGTGTCCGCTACATCACGATCACGTCACGCCATCACGATGGCTTCTCGATGTTCAAGACGGCGCAGACGCCGTACAACATCGTCGACTGGACGCCGTTCAAGCGCGATCCCCTCAAGGAGCTGGCGGACGCCAGCCACAACGCCGGCATCAAGCTCTTCTTCTATTACTCCCAGCTCGACTGGCACCACTCCGACTACTGGCCGCGCGGGGCCACGGCATGGGACAACGGCCGCCCCGCGGCGGGCGACTGGAGCCGCTACCGGGCGTTCATGAACGCGCAGCTCACCGAGCTGCTCACGCACTACGGCCCGCTCGGCGGCATCTGGTTCGACGGCATGTGGGACAAGCCCGATGCCGACTGGCAGCTCGATTCGACGTACGCGTTGATCCACCGGCTGCAGCCCGAGGCGCTGATCGTGCCGAACCACCATCAGCGGCCGCGCCCCGGTGAAGACGTGCAGACGTTCGAGCAGGACCTTCCCGGCGCCAACACCGCCGGGTTCAACACCAGCTACGTGAGCGGCGACGTGCCGCTCGAAACGTCGCTGACGATGAACGACTCGTGGGGCTTCAACATCACCGACACAGGCTATAAGTCGGTACGCACCATCGTCGGGTATCTGGTGCGGGCGGCGGGCAACGGCGCCAACCTGCTGCTCAACGTCGGCCCGCGCCCCGACGGGACGATCAGCCCGGCGTTCGCGGCACGGCTCGATTCCATCGGTGAGTGGCTCGGCAAATACGGGTCAGCGATCTACGGCACGCGGCGCGGGCCGGTGCCGCCGCGCTCCTGGGGCGCTACGACGCGCCGCGGTAACACGGTGTTCGTCCATGTGCTCGACTGGCCCGATCCGCTGCTGGCGCTCCCGCCGCTGGGTGTGCGGGTGAAGTCCGCACGACTCCTCGGTAGCGGAGCTGTGGTTCCTTTCCAACAGCTCCCAGCAGGCATCACGCTCCAGCTTCCCACACGCGGCGAGGACATCGACCAGGTCGTGGTCCTGGTCACGAGCGTCCGCTAGCGGGCAAATCAGGGGTGTGCGCGCCCACGCCCCCTGAGCGTCTCTCCTGGACACTCTGTCTGGAGAGACCATGCTCACTCAAGCTGTCCGTCTGGTCCTGCTCGCTACGGTCGTCGTCGCGACACCACCACTTTCCGTCCCCTGCCCCGTCGCCCCCGCCGGTGTCGGCCGGATCACGGGGCACGTCCGAGACACCGCCGGCCAGACCCTTGCCGGGGCACAAGTCGTGGTCGTCGGGACTCGATTCGCGGCGGTCACAGATCGGACTGGGGCGTATGCGATCGCATCTGTACCGGAAGGCGCCTATTCCGTGCGGGCGATGTACATCGGCTACGCTCCGCTCGAAGTGCACGGTATCCGCGTGAAGACCGATTCGACCACCTCCGCCGACTTCACGCTGCAAGCAGCCAGTGCCAACGTCGCTGCCGTCGTCGTCACCGCGGTGCCGGCGACCGCAGCCAAGATGGCTGAGGTCGCATCGAGGCTGGCGTTGGGCGACGCTCAGCAAGGCGTGGTTCAGTTCTATCGTCATCGGCGCGAGCCGTGGAACACCGAGGAGTACGGCCACAAGGACGAGAACCAGTTCCTCGCGGTTTCGGCGCACCCGCTGTCGACGTTTTCGATCGACGTCGACCGCGCCTCCTACAGCAACGTGCGCCGCTTCCTGCTCGGCGGGCAGGCGCCCCCGGTGGACGCCGTGCGCCTCGAAGAGCTGGTCAACTACTTCCCCTACGACTACGCCGAGCCCACGGGCGACGATCCGGTGGCGATTCATACCGAGCTGGGCGGGACGCCCTGGAAGCAGGGTCACCAGCTGCTGCGCATCGGCCTGCAGGCGAAGCGCGTGGCGGTGGCGGGGCTGCCCGCGTCGAACCTCGTCTTCCTGATCGACGTCTCTGGATCGATGGACGAGCCGAACAAGCTGCCGCTGGTGAAGTCGGCGCTCACGATGCTGGTCAATACGCTGCGGCCCCAGGATCGCGTCGCGATCGTGGTCTATGCCGGCTCGGCGGGCCTCGTCCTGCCGTCTACGGCGGGCGATCAGAAGTCGCGTATCCTCGCGGCGATCGACAGCCTCGAGGCAGGCGGCAGCACGGCGGGAGGCGCCGGGATCAAGCGCGCTTACGACGAGGCGGTCGCGAACTTCATCCGTGGCGGCAACAACCGCGTGATTCTCGCCACCGACGGTGACTTCAACGTCGGGGTGTCGAGCGACGGCGAGCTGATCCGGCTCATCGAGGACCGCCGCAAGACGGGCGTGTTCCTCACCGTGCTCGGCTTCGGGATGGGGAACCTCAAGGATTCGAAGATGGAGCAGCTCGCCGACCAC
>DATFSB010000554.1:0-10738 GCA_035262825.1 Gemmatimonadales bacterium
ATCCCCTTCATCGGGGACCAGAAGGACTCGAGCGTCGAGACCACGACCTCAGAACCGGCGAGCGGGCTGGACATCGAAGGACCGCCGGGAGAGAGCTATCACGCCGCCCGCGAGCGGCTGCTTTCGGCGTTCGAGCGCCGCTACCTGACCCGTCTCGTGCAACAGGCGGGGGGCAACATGTCGAAGGCGGCGCGCATCGCCGGAGTCGATCGGACGACCCTGTACCGGCTGATGGAGCGCCACGGCCTGGAGCGCAATCTGCTGGCGACGGCACCGGAATAACCCCGACCGGCCCGCCTCGTCACCCGGGGGGAGCCTCTGCTCCCCCTCTGGTTTTTATGGACTTAGCGGCCCTTGCATGTAGAACTCTTGTAGCGATGTCCCTACAACTACCGGACCGACGCTGCAGAGCGGATTCATCACCAATCGGCGACGACTTTGTAACGATTTCGTAACCCCAACAATCATAAGCACTTCCGTACGTGGTCCATACTGCTACGGCTGCGCACGACCCTTGCTCGTGGACGCCGTGGGGGGCCGACAGGCCCCGTTAGCTCGTAGCCCACTTGAACATGGACCGCCGCCCGATGACAGCTTCGAACCTCGCTGCTGACACGTTTACCGTGCGGCCGCCGATCGCTCTGGTCCGCGGGCTCGGTCCGTCCGAGCCGCGCACCGAGGGTACCCGGCGGGCGCTGAACGTGTTCGTGGCGATGATCGGAATCGTGGTGGCGGCTCCGGTAATGCTGGTGGTCGCGGCGTTGATCAGGCTGACGTCGCGCGGCCCGGTAGTGTTCGTGCAGACCCGTGTTGGTCTCGACCGCCGCGACCTGACCAAGGACGCAGGCAACGGTCGACGGCAGCTCGATCTGGGCGGGAAGCCCTTCCGGATTTACAAGTTCCGGACCATGCACGTGCAGCCCAAGACGGAGCAGGTCTGGGCGCGTCCCAACGACCCCCGGGTGACGTCGGTGGGGCGTGTGCTGCGGAAGTATCGCCTGGACGAGCTGCCCCAGCTGTTCAATGTGCTGTTGGGCGACATGAACATCGTCGGCCCGCGGCCCGAGCAGCCGAGCATCGTCAGCAACCTGCAGCAGCAGATCACGGACTACCCGCTGCGCCACAAGGTGCGGCCGGGCATCACGGGGTGGGCGCAGATCAACCACCACTACGATGCCTCGATTGAAGATGTGAAGCGCAAGGTGAGTCTGGATCTGGAGTACATCGGCAAACAGTCGTTCACCGAGGACCTGAAGATCATGTTGCGGACGGTCCCGGTGGTCGTCCTGCGCAAAGGCGGCTGGTAAGCGGCGTTGACGGGCTTGACCAGTTGCCAACGAGGGGCGCTTCGGCGCCCCTCAACATTTCACCCAACCATCACACCATGTACCTTGCGTCCACTCTCGCAGCGGAAGACGATCGCAACGTGACTCCGACTCGCCCGGTGACCGTCGTCGCCGTCACCCAGGACGACCCCTTCTTCACGGGCCGGTTCTTCGAATCGTTCCTCGCCGCGATCAACGGCGGCCGGGTCCATCTGCTCGAGATCGTGCTGCTGCGCAACTTCAACGAATCGCGCCTCGCCCTGCTGAAACGGTTCCAGCGTCTCTACGGCACCGTCGACCTGACCCGGCTGCTTGCCCGCTATGGCATGGCCCGCCTCGGCGACCTGATCGGCCGCCCACGCTCGGTGGCGGCATTGGCCGCCACCGCCGGCGTGCCGCTTCGGCAACTCCCCTCGATCAACGACGAGGGCTATCTGCGGACGCTCAGCGAGCGCCAGGTCGACGTGCTGCTCTCGGTCTCGGCGCCGGAGATCTTCCGCACCGCGGCGCTGCAGGCCACGCCGCATGCGATTAACATCCACAACGGCAAGCTGCCGTTCTATCGCGGGATGATGCCGACCTTCTGGGCGCTGCTGCACGACGAGCCGGAGGTGACGATCACGGTGCATACGATGGTCGAAAAGCTCGACGCCGGAATGGTGCTTGCCGAATACCCGGTGCCGATCACGCCACGGGATTCGCAGTTCGACCTCTCGGCCCGGGCGAAGGAGGTCGCGGGCCGCGAGGTCGCCCGGCTCCTGGCGCGACTCGAGACACCGGACTGGCCCGTCCCCAGCGTCGTCGATATGTCCCAGAAGCGCTACTTCAAGTTCCCCACGCCCGCCGATGTCGCGCAGCTGCGCGCCAAGGGCAAGCGCATGATATGAGTGGTCCGGTCTTCCTCGCCTCGTTCGATGTCGAGGAGTGGTTCCACGCCGAAAACGTCAAAGCCGCGCTTCCCACTACCGATTGGACTCGCCTCGAATCCCGTGTCGAGGCCAATACGCACGAGCTGCTCGATGCCCTGGCCGGTGCCGGCGCCAAGGCGACCTGCTTCGTGCTGGGATGGGTAGCCCGGCAATACCCCGCGCTGGTGCGGCGCATGGTAGCGGAAGGGCACGAGATCGCCAGCCACTCCGACACGCACCAACGGCTCTACAGTCTGTCGCGCCAGGCGCTGGCGGAGGACCTGACGCGTGCCCGGGACACCCTCGAGCAGATGGCCGGGACGCGCGTGTGGGGCATCCGCGCCCCGATGTTTTCGATCTCGGACGCGGTGCTCGATTATCTCGCCGAAGCCGGGTACTGGTACGACTCGAGCTTCTACGATTTCAAGGCGCACGACCGCTACGGCCAGCTCACGACCGCGATCGATCCCGAGCAGCCGGTGGTTCAGGTCCGTCCGGGGCTGCTCGAGCTGCCGATGTCGCGCGTGGCGATCGGTCCCGCAGCGATGCCGTGGTCGGGGGGCGGCTACTTCCGCCTCATCCCGCCGCGGCTGTATCGCTGGGGTGTGCGGCGTCGCCTCGCGCAACGCTCGTGGTTCATGTTCTACTTCCATCCCTGGGAGCTCGATACCGGGGAAACGCCGCCCCCGAACCTCGCCCCGACACTCAAGTTTCGGGCATACGTGGGACGCGGCCGTATGCGGCGTGATCTCCGGGTGCTGCTCTCCACCTTCGGCTCACGGCGCATTGACGACACCCTGCGGGCCATGGGCTATCGCCCGCCGGGCGAAGCGACAGCCGCCGGTCCGTCGCCGCAGGCAGCGGCACAACCGTTGCATTAGAAAGGCTTTACGCTCCGACGTGAGGCCAGCGCATGACGGGCGGTAACAAGCCAAGCCTTACTCACCATACGGTCGCCGGCATTTTCTGGCTGTCGTACGGCAAGGCCGCGTTCTTTCTGCTGCAGCTCATCGTCGTGGGGGTGCTGGCGCGCCTCGTCACGCCGACGGCATTCGGTGTCGTCAACGCGGCACTCATCGTCACCGGCTTCTCGGCCATCGTCTCGCAGCTCGGCCTCGGCCCCGCTCTGGTACAGCGTCCGACGCTCGAGCGACGCCACATCGACACCGCCTACACGTTCTCGTTTCTCTTCGGCCTGTCGCTCGGCGCGATGTTGTACTTCGGTGCGCCCCTCGCCGCGTCGTTTCTGCGAATGCCCGACGTCATCCCGGTCCTGCAAGCTCTCGCCCTGGTGTTCCCGCTCAACGGGCTGCAGACGGTGGGACAGTCGCTGCTGAGCCGGGATCTGCATTTCTCATGGCTCGCCAACCTCGACGTCGTCAGCTACGGCGTCGGCTTCGGCATCATCGGTATCGTCGCCGCGCTGCTGGGCGCGGGAGTGTGGGCTCTGGTTCTGGCGCAGATCGGCCAATCGCTCGGCCGCACCGTCGTCCTGCTCTGGAAACATCCACCCCGGCTGCGGTTCATCTTCGACGGTCCCGCGTTCCGCGATCTGGCTTACTTCGGCGGCGGATTCACCCTCGCCCGCGTCGCCAATTACATCGCCGTCAACGGGGACAACTTCATCGTCGGCCGTTTCCTCGGCGCTGCGCCGCTCGGCTACTACGGGCGCGCGTACTCGCTCATGGCGGCCCCCGCGTACGCCTTCGGCACCGTGCTCGATCAGGTGCTCTTTCCCGCGATGGCCAAAGTGCAAGACGACGTGAAGCGCCTCGGCGCCGCATACCGCCGCGGCGTCGCGCTCATTGCTCTCGTCGTCCTTCCCGCCAGCGTGGTGATCATCTTCCTGGCGCCGGAGGTGATTCGCGTCGCCCTCGGACCGAAGTGGGGACCGGCCGTGCTGCCGTTCCAGGTGCTCGGGCTCGGTATGCTGTTCCGCACGAGCTACAAGATGAGCGACTCTATCTCACGCTCGACGGGAGCGGTATATCGGCGCGCCTGGCGCCAGCTGATCTACGGCGGCCTCGTCGTGCTCGGCGCGTGGATCGGGACACACTGGGGCATCGTCGGCGTGTCGTGGGGGGCGCTCGCGGCCCTCTCGGTGAATTTCTTCCTGATGGCGGCGCTGGGACAGCAGGTCGCCGGCTTGAAGTGGAGCACATTCTGGAAAGCCCATCAACCGGCGGTGTTGCTCACGCTCGTCTCGTTCCCGCTCGTCTTCGCGGTGACGACCGCGCTACGGCGATTCCAGCTCCCTGCCCTGGTCACGCTGCTCGTGGGCGGGGCCGTGCTGGTCGGCTCGTGTGCCTTGTCGATCTGGCGGCTTCCCGGTGTCTTCCTCGGACCGGACGGTCAATGGATGGCGGATACGATGAGGAATTTCCTGCGTAAGGTGCGGCGCACGGAGGGCCGACCGAAACTCAGCGGTGCTTTCGAGGCCACGGGGGTGCAAGACTCGGGGTCGTAACCGATTGAAACCAAGAGACTTCCAAGCATACTGCACCGCGAAGTGCGGCACGGCCGTTGCATATGTGCCGCAGGCGGCGGCAGCGCCCGCCATTCGAACGCTCTAATATTGACCCCCACTTCCGTATCGGGAGATCAATGTTGCCATCACGCAACATAGTGCGCCACACCTGCAGTCAGGCGTGGGCATGAAGCGTAGTCTGACCCAACAAACCGTCGCCGGGATGGCGTGGATGATCTACGGCAAGGTGGCCTTCGCCATCATGCAGCTGGTCATTCTCGGTCTCCTGGCACGACTGCTTTCGCCAGCGGACTTCGGAGTGATTGCCGCTGCCGAAGTGGTGATCGGCTTCTCGGCCATCGTCTCGCAACTTGGCCTCGGTCCCGCGCTGGTGCAGCGCCCCGAGCTGGAGGAGCGGCACGTCGAAACGGCGTTCAGCGCGTCGGTGCTGCTCGGCCTCGTTCTCGGAGCGATCATCTGGTTCAGCGCGTCGCTCGCATCCCGGTTCCTGCATATGCCCGCGATGGTGCCGGTGCTGCACGTGCTGGCGTGGGTGTTCCCGCTGCAGGGCCTGCAAACCGTCGCATCGTCTTTGCTGAGCCGTGAGTTGCGGTTTCGCTGGCTCGCGAATCTCGACGTCTTCACCTACGCGATCGGATACGGTCTCATCGGCGTGACAACGGCGCTGCTGCACTGGGGAGTGTGGGCTCTCGTCGCCGCGCAAATGTCGCAGACGCTGCTCAAGACGATCGCCCTCTTGTCGCAGCATCCGCCGCGATTCCGCCACGTCGCCGACCGCGCGGCGTTCCGCGACCTGATGTATTTCGGCGGCGGCTTCACCATGGCCCGCATCGCCAACTACGTCGCGCTCAACGGCGACGACATGACGGTCGGCCGGTTTCTCGGACCGACCGCCCTGGGCTACTACGGCCGGGCGTACGCCCTGATGTCCGCCCCGGCTTATGGGTTCGGCACGGTGCTCGACTCCGTGTTGTTTCCGGCGATGGCGAAGGTGCAGGACAATGCGAAGCGGCTTTCCACCGCCTATCGCCGCGGCGTCGCGTTGATCGCCCTGCTCGTCCTCATGCCGAGCGTGGTGATCGTGCTGCTCGCCCCCGAGCTGATCCAGGTCGCGCTCGGCGCCAAGTGGATGGCGGTCGTGCCGCCGTTTCGCATTCTCGGGATCGGCATGCTGTTCCGCACGAGCTACAAGATGAGCGACTCGATCACCCGCTCTACCGGCGCCGTCTACCGCCGTGCCTGGCGGCAGTTCGCCTATGCCGGCCTCGTGCTGCTCGGCGCGTGGATCGGGCAGCACTGGGGAATGGCGGGCGTGGCCTGGGGAACGCTCGCAGCGCTGACCGTCAACTTCGTCCTCATGGCCGAGCTCGGCCTCGACGTGGGACACGTCACCTGGGGTGAGTTCTGGACAGCCCACCGCCCCGCGGTGCTGCTCACGGCGGTGACGTTCCCGCCGGTCTTCGCGGTGACGACCCTGCTGCGCCACTTCGAGCTTGCGCCCGTCCTGACCGTCGTCATCGTCGCCGTCAGCGCTGGAGCCATCGGGCTGGGGCTGATCCTCTCCGCCCCCGCCACGTTCCTCGGAGCCGACGGCCAGTGGATGCTCGGGACATTGCGGACCTACCTGCGGCGGCTGCGCCCGGCGCCGCCCGTCGTCGAGCCCGCGGCAGTGGTGTCCGCCGAGTGAGTACGCTCCCGGCAGACCTCGAACCGCGCGAGGCACATCCCGCCGGCACCGCGATGCGCCTGGCGGTACTCGAAGAACTGTTCCGGCGTCTCGACGCCGAACAGATCCGCTACGCCCACTGGAAGAGCAACGAGCACCTCGGCGCCACCATGACTGGTGCTACCGACGTCGACGTGCTGATCGATCGACGCGGGGCGCAGCGGCTGGCCCACATTCTCACCGAGTCGCCGCAGTTCAAGCGCTTCGTGGTGAAGGCCGGTCGGGGATATCCGGGAATCGAGGACTACGTCGGATTCGACGCCCCGAGCGGGATGCTCTCGCACTTGCATCTGCACTACCAGCTGACGCTCGGCGAGAAATTCCTCAAAGGCCATCGTCTTCCCTGGGAAGAGGCGGTCCTCGCCACGCGGGTGCGCGATCCCGAGTACGGCGTGTGGGTCACGGATCCGCATCTCGAGCTTCTGATCCTCGTGGCTCGTCACGTGATGAAGCTACGGTGGCGCGATTCGCTGCTCGCGGCCGGCGGCCAGCATTATTTCCGGGGCGGGATGTTGCGGGAGCTGCGCTGGCTGATCGCCCGTGTGCGTCCCGACCGGCTCGTTGCGGTCGCGACCCCGCTCGTGGGTGCTCCGGCCGCCGCGCTGCTCGCGCAGATGGTGGGCGACCCGCAGGGCCGCGGACCGACGATCGGACAGCTGCGCGCCTTTCGCCGCGTCGCCGATCCGCGGTTGTCGTCGTACCGGATGTACACCGCGTTGGGCGCGACGCGCCGCATGTGGACGCGAGAGTGGACGTGGATCTGGTGGCGCGTGAAGAACTGGTTCTTCCGCGCGCCGACCAAGTCGACGCGGACGCCGCCACACGGCGGGCTCGCGGTCGCCTTCGTCGGACCGGACGGATCGGGCAAGTCGACGCTCACGACCGAAGTAGCGAAGTGGCTGGCCCGCGAGATCGCCGTCATCACGACCTACGGGGGCAGCGGCAAAGGCTCGGCGTCGACGCGGCGCCGCATGCTGCAGCAGATGGGAGACCTCACGCGGCCGAGGCGGACGGAAGGCTTCCCGCCCCCGCCGACGGGCATCCGGCTCCTCGGAAAACTGCTCTGGGTGCTCTCGCTCGTGCGGGAACGGCGGCGCTGGGCGTTTCATGTCCGCAGCGCCAGGAGCCTCGGCCTCGTGGTGCTCTCCGACCGCCTCCCGCAGACGCAGTTCGCCGGCTTGAACGACGGCCCGCGTTACGCCGAGTGGCTTACCGCCTCGTCCTGGCTGCGGCGCTTCGTCGCCCGCAAAGAGCAGGCGTCATTCCGGGAAGCAGAGCTCGTGCCCCCTGACGTGGTGATCCGTCTCCACGTCCCCGTGGAAGTCGCGGCGCGCCGGAAACCGGATACGCCCCCCGATCAGCTGCGGCGCAAGGTCGAGATCGTTTCCCAACTCGCGTTCCCAGCCGTCACCCGCGTCATCGAGATCGACGGCGCGCAGCCGCTCGAGCGCGTCCTGCGCGACGTGAAGGAAGCGCTCTGGGAGTGCCTGTGACACCGGTGATGGAGCTCGCGGGGCCCGCGGGCGCTGGCAAGACCGCGGTGCTGCGCGCGATGGCGGCACGCGACCCCGGCGTACGCGCCGGCGTGCGCGTCGACCGCGTGCGCGGGCTCCCCGGCGTCGTCTGGCACGCCATTGCCCTGACGCCCGCCCTGGCCGATCTGCTCTTCACCGACCCGCGCTGGGTCTGGCCGGGGCTGCGCCATCTGGGACGGTTGCGCACGCTCCCGGCCGCGATTCACGGCCGCGACAACGGCCGAACCCGGGCGACGGTGCTGGACGAAGGCCCGGTGTTCAGCCTCGCCCGCCTGGCGGTGTTTCAGCGTGCCGCCCTGGGGAACGGATGGCTCGCCCGCGAGTGGCGCTCCGCGCTGGAGCGCGCAGCCCAGCTGCTCGATGCCGTCGTGCTGCTCGACGCGCCCAATGAGCTGCTGGCGGAGCGGATCCGCAGTCGGACCAAGAGCCATGCCATCAAGGACAGCAGTGACCGACAGGTGTTCGACTTTCTCGATCGCTATCGCGCCGCGTATCGGGACATCGTCTCGCAACTGGCGGCGTGCGGTCACACGCGCGTAGTCGAGCTGGACGGCACGGCGACGCTGGAGCAGATCGCGATGGAAGCTCTGGGTGTGCTCGAGCCGGTCGCAGCGGAGCGCAGAACGTGATGCGACAGCGCCCGATGCGCCGCAGCTCGCAGGGCGTGGCCGGGATGATGCCGGCGGCGGGGCAACCGGTGGCGTACGCGATGGTGCCCCAGGCGCGTCCCAGCGCCCTGTTGCGGTGGGCGCTCTACGGGTTCGTGTTCTCGCTGCCGTTCGACGCCCCGGGCCGTCTGCCGCTCGAGCTCACGACCATGACCGGCGCTCTGTTCCTCGCAGTCTGCCTGCTGCAGCCGGGGCTCTGCTTCGGGCGCCGTCCCGCGGTGACATGGTGGTTTCTCGGCTACCTGTACGTGTACTGGGCGGCCTACGTATTCGGCGGCGCGCAGTACACCGCCGACGCGGTGCGCTCGTCGGTGTTCTACATCCAGGCGCTGCTGATCTTCATTGCCTGCTTCAATCTCATGCGCGATCCCAAAGTCGCGCGCCAGGTGATGCTGGTGCTGGCGATCGCCGCACTCGTGCTGGCATTCATGACGATCCTCCACATCGGCACCGCAAAGGATACGGATTCTCAGCGAGCCACCGTGTTCGGGCAGAACGCCAATCGGGCCGCACGCGTGTTGCTCGCGGGCGCGCTGGCGTGGGTGGGGCTCGTCGTGGGCCGTCCCCGGAAGGCCCTGAGACCATCTCTGCTTGCCTGGCCGGCATTCGCGGTCATCGTGCTCGGCATCATCATGGGAGGCTCGCGCGGCGGTCTCGTCGCGTTCGCCGCCGGCCTCTGGATGTTTTCGATGACCGGCCCCACGATCGGCGTTCGGATGCGCAACATCCTGGTAACGCTCGTGCTGCTCGGGGGAGCGGGGTTCGCAGCCTACAAGTCGCCACTGATGCAGCAACGCATCCAGCTGGCTGCCCAGGGCAACCTCGCCAAACGGGAGGTCATCTTCCCCGCGGCCCTGGCGGAATTCAAAGCCAGACCGTTGATCGGCTACGGACCTGGGAACCAGTACAAGCTGGCGATCAGGCTCGGACTGCCGCCCAGGCTCCATATGACGCGGGATACGCACAACCTCTTTCTCGAGGTCCTCACCGCCACCGGCGTGCTGGGTACCGTGCCCTTCCTCTGGGCCCTGTGGGTGTGCTGCTGGTCGGCGTGGAAGGCGCGACGCGGCCTCGAGGGCATTCTCCCTGCCGCGCAAATGATGTCGACGATGGTCGGCAATCTGAGCGGCGATTACATCGTGCTGAAGCTGATGTGGGTGATGCTCGCCTACGCCATGGCGAGCTGGATCTGGCTCACCCCCAGGCAGCAAGCCGCACCCCCACCACCAGGCGCGCTGCGTCGCGCCCGCATGGGATAGCGACGGTGTTGATCACCTTTTCGGGGCTCGACGGCGCGGGTAAGTCGACGCTGATCGAGTTCGTGAGTGCCACGCTCGCGGGCGAGAGCCGGCCGGTGCGGGTGCTGCACCTCAACGACGATGTCGGGATCTACGCCTTTGTGCGCGCCCTGCGCGATCGGCTGCGCGGGCAGCGCTCCGAGGAGCTCGCACCGGGTACACCCGATCCCCGGTCGCAGAAGCTGCAGCGCTCGGCCCCCACCGGTTGGCGCGGGGTCGCCGGCCGCTGGCGCACCCTGATCATCTGGAACAAGCCGGTGCGCCGACTGCTGTACCTCGTCGACCTGGCGATCTTTCAGTGCTATCGCCTCTGGCTGGAAACCATCCGGGGCCGCGTCGTCATCATGGATCGCTACTTCTACGACACGCTCGTCGATGTAACCAACGGCCGGCCGCGCCTCTGGACGCGCGTGCTGGAGCGTCTCACCCCCGCGCCGACGGTGCCCGTCTTCCTCGACATCACTCCAGAGGAATCGTTCCGCCGCAAGCGCGAGTTCTCGATCGACTACCTGCGGCACCGCGCCGACGCTTATCACACCGTTTTCGCGCGCGTCCCCGGAGCGGTCCGGCTGTTCAACACCGACCTGGAGCGCACCAAGGCCGCGCTGCTCGACGTCCTGCACGCGCGGGGCGGCGCCGCATGAACGGTCGCGAGCGCATCCTCGTCCTCGACGGCCAGACCAATCAGGCCCTCGCCTGCGTGCGATCGCTGGGGCGTGCCGGTTACGACGTCGTCGTCGCCGCGATGCGCCGCCGACCGCTCGGCGCGTGGTCACGGTTTAGCCGCGAC
>DATFSB010000555.1:0-2757 GCA_035262825.1 Gemmatimonadales bacterium
CGAGGATCTTCTGGATGACGGCGGGATCGTGCAGCGTGGCGATCAAGCGGAGCCGGCCCCCACACTGGGAACACGCCAGCACGTCGATGTCGAAGGCCCGGTGCATGAGAGCCGCCCAGGTCCAGGCGCGCGGGGTGGCCTTTACTCCGCTTTCGCCCAGACCTGCGGCTCGCAGCGCCGTCGAGGCCGTGGGCTCCGGCGCCAACTTCCCGTACACGACCATGCGCCCCCGCCACCGGGCGCGTGGGGCCAACACACCGTGGCAGATGAGTAAATTGGTTTCCGGTCGCGGCGTCATCGCCGCCAACCGTTCCAGGAACTCTAGCGGCTCGAACACCAGCTCCCGCGTCCCATCGTGCCACGCTCGCTTCAGCTCCAGCGCCACCCGCCCGTCGCCCCGGAGGCGCATCCGCTCCTGCGCGAAGGGTGGCCGCAAGATGTATCGGCACAGCCGCTCCAGCCCCGCGCGATCGTGCGTCCCCACCCACACGTTGGCGTGCAGGTCAAAGCCGTCCAGGTGCGCCTGCCGCGGCCCGCGTGACATCACGCCCTCCGCGTCGGCCTCGTCCCCGAGACGCCGCACCCGCCGCCCCGCGCGCGCCCCCAGCGCCACTCGCCCCTGCACCGACGCGCTCACGAGCCCCGCCAGCACCGACGACTCCTCGCCGAGCCGATCTGCCGGCCCTGTCGCGGCGTCCTCGGGGGCCAGCCCTCGGCGTCGCAGCAGTCGCCCGACCCGCGCGCGGATCCGCGCGAGGATCGCCGCCACCTCGTCGTCGCCCGGGCCCGGCGCGGGGTGAAACTCCAGACCGCTGGCCTCCGCCTCGCGGAACACCCCGTCGAGCACGAGGGTATGGAAATGGGGATTCACGTTGAGGCCGCCGCCCGCGCGTTGGATCACGGTGATGCTTCCCGTCCGCCCGCCCGCGATGCCGCGCGCCCCGGCGCCGCGCGCATAGGCCTCCAACCCCGAGGCGACCGGAAGCTCCTGCCACAACACCCACGCGCACTCGGCGGAGGTCGAAGCAGCCAGAGCCAGCGAGCAGCACAGCGCAAGCACGATGGACCGCCAATGTCTCCTCATCGCTCCCCCTTGTCCATCTCTCCGCGTTCCAGCTTCCACGCGGCGTGCAAGCCTTGGCTCTGCGTCATTTGCACGGAAATGCCCCCCGCAGGGCGCGAGTAACCAGTACGCTCGCGGGTTGACTCCATTGCTCAGGGTGCTCGTTCAGATACTTCGCCACTACCAGCGGGAGCCGAACACTCACGTTGCCGGACCGACATAGGCTGGAATTGATTGTGTCGAACACTCCGAGTACGTAACCGACGTAGATCCCACCGGCGTAATAATTGCTGTTCGGATCACTGCGTTCCCCTCGCTCAAACTCCCGCAAATGTTCCACCAGCTTGTTCCCGTCGTAAAACTGCGCTGAGGCCGGGGCGACCACGGCCCACGAGGCGCACAGCGCGACCATGATGCACAGCCAACGTCTGGTCATCGCTCCTCCTGTCGAGAAGTCTTCCGTTCCTGCTTCCACACCGCGTCGCAACCCGCGTGCAGGTTCACCACAACGCCCGCCTGTCCAGAAGTATGCGACCACCGAATCCGGCTCGCCGCAGATCAGGCACCGCACACGAGGATCCCTCAACATCGAGAGCCCGTCTCCGGCATTGAGGACCACCGGCGGCTCGTCCGGCAGGTCACCCGAGGCCATCGGCTCGCGGATCTTGGAGCGGAGCTCAGCGTCGGTCACGAGTCCGCATGATCGCTCGCCATTGGATCCGATGAGCTATCATCTGGCTCGATGGAGAACGCCCTCTATTACACACTCAGTACCGTCGCCCAGACCCTCGCTGGTGCTCTTGCTGGCCTTGTCGCGTTCGTGGTGGTGAGACTCGGGCGACTTGATGACATCGTCGGCGACGGTGAGGCCACACTCCGAAGCAGGGAAGGTCCGACCGACGACGTGCTGCGCATCCTGCTCGATAAGGGCCCCGAAGCTATGGACGCGCGTTCGAATCCCGTTCCAGCTTCTCGTCGGTGACGTCATCCTCGAGGACGGCGACCGCTTCGAGATCGTTGGTCGGCCAACCGGCGCGAGCAGCGGCAAGCTGATGCGCGCGCAGGTTCGCCGAGACAGTCAAGTCGAGATAGTCCCGAATGGCACCGTCATCGTTACTCGGGATAAGGTCCGTCATTCAACGTGATCTCTCGCTGGACGACTGCGCTGCCTTTGCGCGCTCAGGGACCCTCTAGCTCGGCGGGACGCCTGTCGACGTCGATTAGGAAATTGGCGTCGGTTGACTCTGGTGTGGGCCTAATGCTGAAGCCACCTGCGAGCTGAGTATTCATTGAGCCGCTGAACAACTTGAGGCCCTTCCCTCTCTATCCAAGACAAGAAATCACGAGCAGCTCTTGAAATTCCTAGAAGTGTTGCACGATCGAGTATCGCCCACACCAACGTTGACCCTTCAAGCTGCGTGGGGCCGGTGCGCCGCACGGGCTCATCGGTCGCCCCGCATCGCCGCCGCCAGGAAGCGAGGGTTCCAGCGGGTATCTGAGATGGGTGCGGGACCAGTTGGGGCACGCCAGCATCGAGGAGACGGAAGGGACCTACGGGCACCTGGAGCGGGACCGGCACGAGCGTCGGGTGGACCTTGATTCGGTGTTCACCCCCGTCCACGCGCGTCCACCGGCGTCCACACTAGGCGACGACGATGGGGCGCGAGGGGGTCAAGTACGCGATATCTCGCGGG
>DATFSB010000556.1:0-4189 GCA_035262825.1 Gemmatimonadales bacterium
ACTGAATCGGCAGCGGCGCGGATTGCACCGGCGCGGGAGCGGGAGCAGGGCCGCCCTCGAGCACCGAGCGCGGGCCGCTCGCATGTGACGACATGAGGGCCAGCACGAGTGCCAGGAACAGGAAGATGCCGGCGCACCACCAGGTGACGGTGTGCAGCAGCGTCGTCGCCTGGCGTCCCCCCATCACCATGTCACTGGTCCCGCCGGCCCCACCCAGCGACGCCAGACCGCCGCCCTGCCCCGCCTGGAGCAGTACGGCCGTCGCCATCACGAGTGAGGTGAACAGCAGCAGGATGAGCAGGACGGTATACATCGCGGGGGGATTATACCTGCTTGTGTTGCGTCTATTCAAGGGCGGGAGAAGGCGGACGAGGGCGGCAGAGGGCAAGATCTCTACCGGCTTCTACCGCCCTTTACCGTCCTGTATTCACCAGCTCCAGCCACGTCCCCGGATCCAGCGACGCCCCTCCCACCAACACACCGTCCAATTCCGGCTCCCCCAGGAGCTCGGGCGTATTCTTGAGGTTGACGCTCCCACCATAGAGAATCACGGGGGACGCGGCACCGCGCTGTTTCAGCCACCCACGGATGTCGGCATGGACCTGGGCGGCGTCTTTGGGGGTCGCGTTCTTGCCCGTGCCGATCGCCCAGACCGGCTCGTAGGCGATGATCACTTGGCGCAGAGCTTCAGTCTCGAGTCCCTCGAGAGCGCCTGAGAGCTGGCGCTGTACAATGGTCAGCGTCGTTCCGGCCTCGCGTTCCTCCAGCTTTTCGCCGACACAGAGCACCGGAACGAGTCCTCCCGCGAGCACTGCGCGGACTTTGCGGCCCGTTTCGGCGTCGGTCTCCCCGAAGACGTGGCGCCGTTCCGAATGCCCGATCAGCGCCGCTCGTGCCCCCGCCTCGGCCGCGAGCGGCACCGAGATGGCGCCCGTGAACGCCCCCTTCGGCTCCCAGTGCACGTCCTGGGCGCCAGCGGCCAGGTCCTCCCGTCCGGCCAGCAGCTGCGAGACGGCGTGCAGGGTCGTCGCCGGGGGGAAAAACCAGACTCGGCGGCCGGCCTGGGCCTGGTATCCGGCAAGGAATTGATCGAGGTAGGCCCGCGCGGCGGCGGGGCCTACATGCATTTTCCAGTTGGCGGCGAAAAGCAGCGATCTCACGCGTCGTCCAGCGCCGTCACGCCGGGCAGCGGTTTCCCTTCGAGAAACTCGAGCGAGGCCCCGCCCCCCGTGGACACGTGGGTGAGTTTGTCTTCGAGACCGGCGACCGCTGCCGCGGAGTCTCCTCCTCCGACGACGGTGGTGGCGCCTTTCGCCGTCGCCTCCACGAGGGCATTGGCGACCGCTCGCGTGCCGGCGTCGAATGGCGGCGTCTCGAACACCCCCATCGGACCGTTCCACACCACCGTCTTGGCGCCGAGGATGCGGGCCCGGAAATCGTCCGCCGTCGCCTGGTCGATGTCGAACACCGACATGTCGGCCGGGATCTTGTCGCTGGAGACCTGTTTCCGCTCGGCGGCGCGCTCCAGGGACGGAGCGACTGTCGCACCCCGGGGCAGCACGATCTTCTGTCCGCTACGCTTCAGCAACGCGCGCGCCAGGTCGATCCGGTCCCGCTCGACCAGCGAACCGCCAATCTCGAGTCCCATGCTCGAGAAGAAAGTGCATGCCATGGCGCCGCCGATCAGGATGGCGTCGCACTTGGGTAGCAGCGATTGAATTACGTCGATCTTGCCGCTGATCTTCGCGCCCCCCAGCACGGCGACGAACGGCCGCCGCGGGTTGTCGAGCGCAGCCCCGAGATATTGCAGCTCGCGCTCCATCAGGTACCCGGCGACGGCCGGCTTGAGGAGGTGGGCCACCGCTTCGGTGGAGGCATGGGCGCGGTGCGCCGACCCGAAGGCATCGTTGACGTAGAAGTCGCCGAGCGCCGCGAACTGCTGCGCCAACGCCTGATCGTTCTGCTCTTCCCCGGGCCAGAAGCGCGTGTTCTCGACCAGCGCCACTCCGCCGCGCGGCAGGCGCCGCGTTACCGCGACCCCCGGCTCGAGCGCTTCGATGAACTCGACCGGCGCGCCGATCAGCTTTTCGACGTCGCGCACGATCTGGCGCAGCGAATACTTCGGCTCCGGCCCACCCTTGGGCCGGCCCAGATGGGACAGCAGCACGACGCGAGCGCCGTGATCGCGCAGGTAGGCGATCGTCGGGAGCGCGGCGCGGATCCGGGTGTCGTCGGTGACCACCCCGTTTTTCAGCGGTACGTTGAAGTCGACGCGGACCAGGGCCCGTTTCCCCTCGAGCGCGCTCGCCGGGAGGCTCTCGAGGGAGCGCTTGGTCATCGGTGCGCGCCGAGGTAGGCGAGCAGATCCACGCAGCGTGCCGAGTAGCCGATCTCGTTGTCGTACCACGACGAGACGTGCACCAGCGTCCCGTCGATCACATTCGTGGACTTGGAGTCGACCACACTCGAGAACAGGTTCCCGATGTAGTCGGTCGACACGAGCGGCTCATCGGAGACGTCGAGGATGCCCTTCAGCTCGCCCTGGGCCGCTTTCTTGAACGCCGCATTCACCTCTTCGATCGTCGTCTTCTTCTCTACTTCGACCGTCAGGTCGACGAGCGACACGTCGGGCGTCGGGACCCGGAGCGAGACGCCGTCGAGCTTGCCCTTCACTTCCGGAATCACGAGGCTCGTCGCCTTGGCGGCGCCGGTCGTCGTGGGAATGATCGAGAGCGCGGCCGCCCGGGCGCGGCGCAGATCCTTGTGCGGCAGATCGAGGATCTGCTGGTCGTTGGTGTAGCTGTGCACCGTCGTCATGAACCCGTGCACCAGACCCCAGTTGTCGAGGATGACCTTGACCACCGGCACGAGGCAGTTCGTCGTGCAGGAGGCATTGGAGAGGACGTGGTGCTTCGCCGGATCGTACTTCTTCTCGTTCACTCCCATGCAGACCGTGAGGTCCTCGCCCTTGGCGGGCGCAGAGATCACGACCTTCTTGGCGCCGGCGGCGAGATGCTTGGCCGCCGACTCGCGATCGGTGAACCGCCCGGTGCTCTCGAGCACCAGCTCGACGCCCTGCTCCTTCCAGGGCAGCTTCTCCGGCTCCTTGATCGCGGTCACGCGGATCTCGCGGCCGTTGACGACGAGGTTGTCGCCCTTGGCCTCGACCGTTCCCGGGAAGCGGCCGTGAACGGAGTCGTATTTCAGCAGGTGGGCCAACGTCTTGGTGTCGGTGATGTCGTTGACGCCCACGAACTCCAGCGCCGTCTGGTTACTCATGACGGCGGCCCGCAGCACATTGCGCCCGATACGTCCGAACCCGTTGATCCCTACGCGAACGGCCATGCGCACTCCCTAATTGAAGTCGGGTATGCTCGCTCGACCGAAGGTGACGGCCGAGATCGATTGACACCCTGCGTCCGCCAGCGCGTGGGCCGCTTCGGCCAGCGTCGCGCCGGTGGTGAAGACGTCGTCGATGAGAACGATTGCGGATTTTGGATTGCTGATTGCGGAATTTCCAATCAGGTCTTCAGTCCGCAATCCGCAATCGCCAATCCGCACTTCAAAAGCCCCCGCCACGTTCGCTAGACGAGCAGCCGGTGTCAACGCCGTTTGTGTCGGCGTATCCCGCGTACGGACAAGGAGTTCTGGACGATTCGTCAGCCCCCAGAGACGGCCGAGGGCCGCAGCGAGGATTTCGCTCTGGTTGTAACCGCGGCGCGCCAGCCGTTTGGGACCGAGCGGGATGGGAACGAGCAGCGCGCCGGGCGGAGGCCGCTCGACCAGCTTTGCCACGACTGCCGCCATGTCGCACCCCGCACGCGCCAGCCCATCGTATTTCAGGGCATGGACGGCGCGGCGCGCGCCGCCGTCGAGCCACACCGCCGACCGGGCCGCCGTGAGCTGCGCGGGCCATGCACGACACAAGCGGCACGGGCCGAAATGCGGCTCCGGCTGTCCGCAGCGCTCGCACCACGGCCGGCGCACCGGTCGCCAGCGCAGGCGACAGACGCGGCAGACGAGGTCGTCGGCGAACTGGGGACCGAGCAGCCGGTGGCACACGAGGCATTCGGCGGGCAACAGCAGCTGCTCGAGAGCGTTGAGTAGGGTGGTCATCGTTACACGATGGGCCTTTGAGAAGGCGCGTCCAGCCTCGAGTACGCCGAGTAAACTCGGCGCTCGGCGCCTT
>DATFSB010000557.1:0-8512 GCA_035262825.1 Gemmatimonadales bacterium
TGGAGGGCGTCGACTCGTTCCAGACGATCGGCGGCTACGGCGCCGTCACCGCCACGTACCAGCCGAACTTCGGCAGCATCTTCGTGCGCCTCAAGCCGTGGGAGGAGCGGCACGACGCCTCGCTGCACGTCCTCGGCATCATGCGCAAGATGGCGGTGCAGCTGGCGACGATCCCCGAGGCCGTCGCGTTTCCCTTCAACATCCCGACCATCTCCGGCTTCGGCGCGGCGGCCGGCTTCAACTTCTTGCTGCAAGACCGGAGCGGCTCGCTGACCGTCGAGGAGCTCGGCGCCCGAACGCGCGACTTCTTGAACGCCGCGCGACAGCGACCGGAGTTCGCCTCGATCTTCACCGCGTTCGACCCGACGTATCCGCAAGTGCGGGTCGAGCTCGACCGCGAGAAGGCGCGCACGCTCGGCGTGCCGGTGAACGAGGTGTTCCAGGCGATGTCGACGGCGATGGGCGGCAGCTACGTGAACGACTTCAACCGCTTCGGCCGCCTCTACCGCGTCTATGTCCAGGCCGAGGCCGACTATCGTCGCAAGCCGTCGGACATCGGCGATGTCTACGTCCGCAGCAAGACCACCAACACGATGATCCCGCTCTCGACCCTGGTCACGATCACCTCGTCGACGGGCACCGAGCTCACCACGCGCTTCAATCTGCTGCGGTCGGTCGAGATCAACGGCGCGCGGGCGCGCGGCGTGAGCTCCGGGCAGGCGCTGGCCGCGCTCGAGGGCGTCTTCAAGCAGACGATGCCGAAAGAGCTGGGCTTCGCGTACTCGTCCCTGTCGTATCAAGAGAAGGTCGCGCCGCCGGCCACGCCGACCTTCGTGCTGGCGATCGTGTTCGTGTTCCTCCTGCTGGCCGCGCTCTACGAGAGCTGGCGGCTGCCGTGGGCGGTGCTGCTCGGCTCGCCGCTGGTCGCGCTGGGCGCCTTCTTCGGCGTGTGGCTCTCGGGCTACGACAACAACGTCTACGTGCAGATCGGCCTGATCATGCTGGTCGGCCTCGCCGCCAAGAACGCGATCCTGATCGTCGAGTTCGCCAAAGCCAAGCACGAGCAGGAAGGCTTGCATCTGCACGACGCGGCGCTGGAGTCCGCCCGGCTGCGCTTCCGGCCCATCTTGATGACGGCCTTCGCCTTCATCCTCGGCGTCGTGCCGCTGATGCTCGCGCGCGGCGCCGGCGCCGGCGCCCAGAACGTGATGGGCACGGCGGTGTTCTGGGGGATGCTGATCGCGACCGGGCTCGGCGTGCTCTTGATCCCGGGCAACTTCACCTTCGTCGAGGCGCTCGGGCGGAGGGACGTGCTGGAAAAGACTCCGAGGGCGCAGCCCGCCTCACCGGCTCGCGTACCCGGCGGCCAGCACGCATGAGAAGCCGAGCTCTCGCCCTCTCGGCGCTCGTGCTCGCCGGGTGCACCGTCGGTCCTGACTACAAGCGGCCCGAGCTGTCGATTCCGAGCGAGTTCCGGGGACGTGCGCCGGACGCTCCGGCCGGAGCGGAGTCGCTGGGCGACGTCGGCTGGTGGCAGATCTTCCAGGACGAGTCCCTGCAGTCGCTCATCCGCACGGCCCTGGCCGAGAACTACGATGCGCGTATCGCCGCGGCGCGTGTGCTCGACGCCCGCGCCCGGGTCACGATCAATCGGTCATTTCAGTTCCCCGACCTCAGCGGCTCGGCGAGCGCGCCGTACACGTACGTCCCCGGCGACCGGTCGCCGTTTCAGTTCAGGGAGACCTTCAGTCCGCTGGGGACGTTCGACCTGTTCTGGGAGATCGATTTCTGGGGCCGGTTCCGGCGCGGCACCGAGGCCGCCCGCGCCGATCTGCTCGCAACCGAGTCGGCGCGGCGCTTTGTCATGACCACCCTCGTGAGCGACGTCGCGACCGCCTACTTCCAGCTGCGCGAGCTCGACCTGGAGCTCGAGATTTCCCAACGGACGCTCGCGAGTCGGCAAGACTCGCTTCGGCTGGTCACGCTGCGACAGCAGGGCGCCGTCGCGTCCATGATGGACGTGCGACAGGCCGAGGTTCTCCTGTACACCGCCGCTGCAGCAGTCCCTGACGTCGAGCGGCGGATCGAGCAGACCGAGAATCAGATCTCGATCCTCCTCGGGCGGAATCCGGACGCGGTGCCCCGCGGCCGTCCGCTGCTGCAGCAGCTCGCGCTGCCGGCCATACCGGCCGGGTTACCGTCGAGCCTCCTCGAGCGAAGGCCGGATGTGGTGGAAGCCGAAGGCCAGCTGGCAGCCGCCACGGCGCGGATCGGCGTCGCCAAGTCCGACTATTTTCCGCGCGTCATTCTCACCGGAGCGGCCGGCGCCGGCGGCATCAAGATCGACGGCAGCTGGTTCGGCCCGCAAGGGCTGCTGGCGATCGCGCCGCAGGTTACGCTACCGATCTTCAACGCGGGTCGGATCGGCGCCGGTGTGGACTCGGCCTCGGCCCAGGCGCAGGAGGCGCTGTTCCGCTACCAGCAGACGATCCAGCAAGCCTTCCGCGACGTCGCGGACGCGCTGATCGAGCATCGCAAGCGCGGTGAGGCTCGCGTGCAGCAGGAGGCGCTCGTGGTATCACTGCGCGATGCAGCCCGACTCTCGAACGTCCGCTATCGGGGTGGCGTGACGAGCTATCTCGAAGTACTGGATACCGAGCGACAGCTGTTCGACGCCGAGCTCCAGCTGGCGCAGGCGCAGCGCGACGAGCTGCTCGCGGTGGTGCGACTTTACCGGGCCCTCGGCGGCGGTTGGATGGTCGACCAGCCGCCGACGGCGTCCTCTCGCGGGCCGGGCTCTGAGACCCTGGTCGTCGATGACGGGAAGGGAGGAGCGAGAAGTCAGACGCGGTGAAGTCGGCGCGGTCATTGCCGGCATGAGAGCCGTGCTCCTCGCATGCGCGCTCCTCCTCTCGGGCGCGCCCATCCCGCGAGCCGCTGAGGCGCAGACACCGCCTCCGGCGAGCCAGGGGCCGAAAGTCTCCGACGATGCGCCGCAGGCGATCCCGGTGGCCGAGGTCGCGCGGCGAGCGGACGAGGCCGGCACGTTCCTGCGTTTGCTGGACGAGCAGCTCCCTCCGAGCCCGCAGATCAAGCGCATCGACCAGGAGCTGCCGGCGCTGAGCCAGCGCCTGGCCGACCGGTTCCAACAGACTCGACAGACCCTCGAGTCCCGTCACGGGCTCGGGACCCTCGATTCCCTCGTCGATTCCTGGCGCTCGAGCCGCAGCGGTCTCGCGACGTGGATGTCGACCGTCACCGAGCGGGCCGACTGGCTCGAGCAGCAACGCGCCGAGCTGGACAAGCTGACGGCAGTGTGGGCGCGGACACGGGCTGAGGTTCGCACGGCGAAGGCGCCGCCCGAGCTCTCGGAGCGGATCACGGACGTGATCACGGCCTTGACCGGCGCCGGGGCACGAGTCGAGGCGGAGAGCGCCGCCACCCTGGTGCTGCAGGACCGCGTCGCGCGTGAGATGGACCGTGTCGACAGGGCGCTGGCCCAGATCGGTCAGGCCCGGCGGCGCGCCGCCGGAGGGCTCCTCGTGCGCGACAGCCCACCGATCTGGAGCCTCCGCATTCCTCCGCCGGACCAGCGGGCGCCGTTCGGGGCGGCGCTCGAGACCCTCGTCGCCGTGATGAGCCGCTTCGTCACGGACTATGCCGAACGCATCGCGCTCCACCTGGCCCTGCTGGCGACGCTCGTCGCGCTGCTCTGGTGGATCCGCGGCCACGCGCTCGATTTGCCGCTGCCCGAAGCGGCGCCCGCGCCGACCATCGCCTTCGACCATCCGGTGGCGGCGGCGCTCGTGCTGGGCATGCTGGCGGCCTTCTGGATCTACGCGGAGGAGCCGCGCACGGCCAGGCTCATCGTGGAGATTGGCGTGTTCCCGCCGATGGTGCTGATCCTGCGCCGGCTGGTGACGTCGCCCATGCGGCCGGCCCTCTACGCGATGGCGGCGTTCTTCCCGGTGGACATTCTCCGCGATGTCCTGGTTCAGCGCCCGCTGCTCGAGCGCGCAATTTTCTTGCTGGAAATGCTCGCGGCGGCCGCCCTGCTGGGCTGGTTCATCCGGACGGGACGCGTCAACGACCTGATCGCCGCCAGCGGCGGATTGCCGCCTGCGCGCATCCGCAAGACTCTGTTCAAGCTGGCGCTGGTGGGTGTCGTGCTCGCGCTCACGGCCGACATCATCGGCAACGTGAGCCTGGCGCGGCTGATCGGATCGGGCGTCCTCTCGAGTGGTTATCTCGCGATGGTGCTCGTCGCCGGGCGGCGTCTGGCCGAGGGGCTCGTCACGTTCGCGCTCCGAGCCCGGCCGCTCGTGGGGCTCCACATGGTCGAGCGTCACGGCGCTCGCCTGGAGCGGCGCACTCAGCGGCTGCTCCGGGTGACCAGCATCATCGTGTGGACCATCGGGACGCTTGACTACTTCGGCGCGCTCATGCCGGCTGTCGATCTCGCTCGACAGGTTCTGGCGGCCGAGCTGGGGTTCGGCGAGCTCAGTCTCTCGCTCGGGGACGTCCTGGCATTCGCGCTGACGGTGTACCTCGCGTCGCTGGTATCGCGATTGGCCCAGTTCGTGCTCGCGGAGGACGTGCTCCCGCGGCTGAACCTGCGGCCCGGCTTACCCTACGCGCTCCTGAGCCTCGTCAAGTACGCGATCATCTCGATTGGGTTCGTGCTGGCCCTTCTGGCCCTGGGCGTGAATCTGAATCGCGTCACCGTGCTCGGCGGTGCGTTGGGCATCGGTGTTGGCTTCGGCCTGCAGAACATCGTCAACAACTTCGTGTCGGGCCTGATCCTCCTCTTCGAGCGACCGGTCCGCGTGGGCGACGCCGTCCAGATCGGCGATGTCCAGGGCGAGGTGCGGCGGATCGGCATCCGGGCCACCACCGTGCGCGCGTGGGAGGGTGCCGAGGTCATCGTGCCGAACTCGCAGCTTGTGGCGGAGCGCGTGATGAACTGGACGCCCACCGAGTACCGACGGCGCCTGGACATGCCGGTCAACGTCGCCTACGGCAGCGCCCCGGACCAGGTGCTGAAGGTGCTCACCGAGGTCGCCCAGAGTCATGCCGACGTCATCGCCTCGCCGGCGCCGGTCGCGCTGTTCCTGGGCTTCGGCGACAGCGCGCTCCGTTTCGAGCTCCGGGCCTGGACGACTCGACTCGACCGGCATCCCATGGTCAGGAGCGAGCTGGGCGTCGCCGTCTACGCCGCGCTTCAAGAAGCGGGGTTCTCCATTCCGTTTCCCCAGCAGGAGATCCGCATTCATCCTCGTGCGCTCCCACCGCCGGACTCGAGTGGCCGCCAGAATCCGCCAGGACCCTCTTGAATGCGCTCGGGCTCCTCGCCTGCGTGCTCGCTGTCGTGGCAGCGCCAGTCTCGCCAGCGGCTGCCGAGACGACGCACCCCGCGCACCAGGGTGAAGGCGGCGTCGTCCTCGTGGTCATCGGGGCCCTGGAGCTCTTGCTGCTGGCCTCGCTCTCCGCCGTTCTGTTCAGACGCATCCGATTTCCCTACACGATCGGTCTGGTGATCGTCGGCGTCCTGCTGGCGATCGCTGAGCACCATCTCGACTTCCTCGAGCCCATGCGGCTCATTCGACTCACGCCCGAGGTCGTTCTGTATGTCTTCATTCCGACCTTGATTTTCCCGGCGGCGGTGCGACTCGATCTGGAGCTGCTGAAGCGGAACATGTATCCGATCCTTCTGCTGGCGCTGCCCGGGCTGATCTTGTCGACCCTCATCGTGGGCGGCGCCGTGGGAGCGATGACGCCGCTGGCCTGGAGCACGGCCTTGCTGTTCGGGGCCTTGATCTCGGCGACCGATCCGGTCGCCGTCGTCGCACTCTTCGAAGAGCTGAAAGTTCCCGGTCGGCTGTCCAACGTGGTCGAGGGCGAGAGCTTGTTCAACGACGCCGTGGCGATGGTGCTCTTTGCGAGCATTCTGTCGGCGATCCACTCGCCGGCAGGGGGTCCGACGCTCCTGGCTCAGGCGGCGGCCAGCTTTGTCTGGGTCGCTCTCGGCGGCCTCGCCGTCGGAGCGGTCGCCGCGGCTGTCTATGCGGCGCTGGTGCATTGTGCCGAGGACGACCCTTTGATCGAGATCGCGCTGTCGATGGTGCTGGCGTACACGGCCTTTGCGGTCGCCGACCACTATCTCGGTGTCTCCGGGATCCTGGCCGTGGTCGGCGCAGGCCTGGTCGGTCGTCGCCTGCGCAGGGCTCACTTCGAGGGCACGACGAAAGCGCAGCCCTATTTGCAGCACTTCTGGCGCTACGCCGAGTTCGTGGCCAACAGCTTCATCTTTCTGTTCCTCGGCATCGGGGGCGATCCGTTCCTGCATCGCCTGCGGGAAGCGAGCTGGGCGGACCTGAGCTACATCGTCTACGCCGTCGTGGCCGTCATCGCGGCCCGCCTCGTCGTGATCTATGGATTCATCGGGATCTTCAACCGATGCACGAGCGGCGAGCCGATCGACTGGCGCTATCAGGCCGTTATCTTCTGGGGGGGCGGGGTGCGCGGGGCTCTGCCGCTGGTGCTGGTTCTGAGCCTCTCGGCAGACTTCGCTCAGCGGTCGCTCGTCCTCGACCTGACCGCCGGCGTCGTGCTCTTCACTTTGCTCGTCGCCGGTACCACGAGCGGCCGCCTGGTTCGATCCGTTCGCTTGCGTTCGGCCGCGCTCCCCGAGGCTCACGGAGCGAGCACGTGACGGCTCCCGACGTCCTGGCCCTGGACTTCGACGGCGTCCTTTGTGACGGGATGCGCGAGTACTTCGAGGCCAGTCGGCGGACCCATCTTCGGGTATGGCCGAACGAGCGGCTGCCGGAAGAAGACGTCTTTCCGGCGTTTCGCGCGCTCAGGCCGGTGATCTTGAGCGGCTGGGAGATGCCCCTTCTACTCAGAGCCATCGCGCGGGGCCGTTCCGAGGCCGACATTTTTCAAAGCTGGGACGCGGTGCGCGACGAACTCGTGCGCACCGAAGCGCGCCCGGGCGTCGATCTCGTCGGAGAGCTGCAGCGTACGCTTGACGACGCCCGCCGTGAGTGGATCGCCGCCGATCGGGACGATTGGCTGAGCCGGAACGTTCCCTATTGCCGGCTCGATGAGCTGCGCCGTGTGGTGGGCGAGCCGGAGCGCGCGCTGGTCGTCACGACGAAGGAAGGCGAGTTCGCGCGCCTGGTCCTGGACGCGTGGAATGTGCGGCTGGCCGGTATTCAAGGCAAGGAGGCCGGTACGCACAAGTGCGAGAATCTGCGGACCCTCATCGCCGACTTCGAGACGGCGCGGGGCCGGCGCCCGACCCTCTGGTTCGTCGAGGACAGGCTGGAGACGCTCCAGCACGTCACGACGCATCTCGATCTCGCGGACGTGGAGCTGTTCCTGGCGGCCTGGGGGTACAACACGGCGACGGCGCGCACGGAGGCGAGCGCGAGCGGTCGCGTGCACGTGCTCGAGCTCGATCGGTTCAGGCAGGGGCCGTCGGCCTGGCGCTGAGCCCCGTCCGGGGCTCGGACATTTAGGGACCCCGAAGTGCCCCGAGCCGGTCAGAGGTCTGCGTCAAGCGCCCCAGGTCCTGGAAGACCGGCGCGGACAGCATCTCTTCCGTGCACCGCCAGCGCCAGTTCCCTTCGGCCCGGCCAGGATGGTTCATCCGGGCCTCCGGGCCGAGATTGAGAAGATCCTGCAGCGGAGCGATGGCGAGCGCGGCCCGGGACGACCACGCGAGCCGAACGAGCTCCCAGGCGATCTCGCCGTTGTCCCCGACGGGCCGCTTCAAGTAGCTCCACACCTCCTGGCGCTGATCATCGGGCAGCTCGTCGAACCAGCCTCGTGTCGTGGAATTGTCGTGCGTGCCGGTGTACACGACCGTGTTGGAGACGTAGTTGTGAGGAAGATGGGAGTTGTCCGGTTGTCCGTCGAAGGCGAACTGGAGAACGCGGTTGCCGGGGAACTGGAACTGATCGAGCAGCGCGGTGACGTCGGGCGTGATCGAGCCCAGGTCCTCGGCGATGAACGGCAGCGCGTTCAGCGCCTTCTGGACCGCGTGGAAGAAGTCGGCGCCGGGACCGGGAACCCACTCGCCGATCTTGGCGGTCGGCGCCTGGGCCGGCACGTGCCACGCGGCGGCGAACGCCCGAAAATGATCCAGCCGCACGACGTCGACGTGATCCAGCAGAGCGCGCAGACGGTCGATGCACCAGCGATAGCCGGTCTGCCGCAGCCTGTCCCAGTCGTAGACGGGGTTGCCCCAGAGCTGGCCCTCGGAGCTGAAGTAGTCGGGCGGAACGCCGGCCACGAACCGTGGCTGGCGCTGCTCGTCGAGCAGGAAGAGCTCCGGGTTGGCCCACACGTCGCTCGAGTCCGGCGACACGAAGAACGGCAGGTCGCCGATCAGACGCAACCCCTTGGCGTGCGCGTATTGCTTGAGGCGCCGGCCCTGCCGGAACAGAAGGAATTGCGCCAGGCGAATCGCGTCGATCCGATCGGCCAGGTCTTGCCGCGCCCTCGC
>DATFSB010000558.1:0-4729 GCA_035262825.1 Gemmatimonadales bacterium
CGGTTTCCTCGCGGCGGTGGTCGCCGCGGTTCTGCTGGGTGGGTGGGTGCTGCCGCGCGTCGGGCTGCCGCTCGACGCCGGCCGGCTGGTGCTCGTGGGCGCGGCGGTCGGCCTCGTCGCCCAGGTGGGTGACGTCGCGGAATCGCTGTTCAAGCGGGAAGTGCAGGTCAAAGATTCCTCCAACCTGATTCCGGGTCACGGCGGGGTGCTCGACCGCCTCGACTCACTGTACTTCGTGCTCCCCGTTTCGGCCGGATTGTTCCGGCTGTTCGGCCTCGTATGAGCCTCGGGGTCGCCATACTCGGCTCGACGGGTTCGATCGGCCGTTCGACGCTCGCGGTGCTGGAGCGCCATCGGGACCGATTCACGGTGGTCGCCCTGACGGCGCACTCCAATGCCGAGCTGCTGCAGGCGCAGGCGAATGCATGGCGGCCGGTGTATGTAGGCATGGTCAACGGCGCCGCGGAGCGCGGTCCCGTGGCGGGGCATGGGCCCGGCTGTCTCGTGGAGGCGGCGACGCATCCCGACGTGGCGATCGTCGTGAACGGCATCGTCGGCGCCGCGGGTCTCGAGGCGACGCTGGCGGCGCTGCGGGCGGGAAAGCGCGTGGCGCTCGCCAACAAAGAGACGCTGGTGATGGCGGGTGAGCTGGTCACCGCCGCGGCGCGGGCCGGGGGCGGCGAGATCGTCCCGGTCGATTCAGAGCACAGTGCGGTGCTGCAGTGCCTGGCGGGGAGGAGCACGGCGGATGTATCGCGGCTCGTGCTGACCGCGTCGGGCGGGCCATTCCGCACCTGGGAGCCGGCGCGCATCGCGCAGGCGAGCGTCGCCGAGGCGTTGCAGCACCCGACGTGGAAGATGGGGCGCAAGATCACCGTCGATTCAGCGACGCTCGTGAACAAGGCGCTCGAGGTGATCGAAGCGCACTTTCTCTTCGGCCTCGGGTTTCCTCAGGTGGACGTCGTGGTCCACCCGCAGTCGGTGGTGCATGCGTTCGTGGAGCTGGTAGACGGCTCAGTGCTCGCCCAGCTCGGATTCCCCAACATGGAGCTTCCGATTCTCTACGCCTTGACGCATCCCGATCGGGTGGCCGACACCGGGCCGCGGCGGTTCGACGCCCTTGCCGCCGGCGCGTTGACCTTCGAGCCGGTGGTTGCGGAGCGATTTCCCGCCTACGCTCTGGGGCGAGCGGCGGGGATCGCCGGCGGGACGAGTCCTGCGACGTTCAACGCCGCGAATGAGGCTGCGGTGGAGCGGTTTCTCGCCGGTGCGATCCGCTTCGGGCGGATCGCGGAGATCATCGAGCACGTGATGACCGGTACGGAACACCTCCCCGCCACCTCGCTCGAAGCGGTGCTCGAGGCCGATCGGTCGGCGCGGCGCCAGGCGCAGGAGGCCGCATGCTGAGTGGTGGCCTGCTGTCCGTCGTCGCCTTCATCGTGGTCGTCGGCGTGCTGATCTTCGTGCACGAGCTGGGCCATTTCATTGCCGCGAAGGCGCTCGGCGTGCAGGTGCTGCGGTTCTCGCTCGGCATCGGACCGGCGATCCGACGCCTGACCTTCAAGCGCGGCGAGACGGAATACGGAATCTCCTGGTTGCCGATCGGCGGCTACGTCGCGATGGCGACGCTCGAAGAGGAAGGCACGACCCAGGCGCTCGAAGGTGGAGCGCCGGCGGTTCCGATCGACCCCGAACGCGTGTTTGAGAAGCGGCCACGCTGGGCCCGTGGCATCATCCTGGTGGCCGGCGTGACGATGAACATGCTCTTCGCCGTCATCGTGTACAGCGTGCTCGCCGGGACCGTCGGCGTCAACCGGACGCCGACGACGCAGATCGATACCGTGTGGGCGTCAGCGCTCCCCAGCGGTGCGGAGGCCCTGGCCTCGTTGCACCGCGGCGACCGGATCACCTCGGTCAACGGAGCGACGGTGGCGACGTGGGAGGATTTGCTCGAGCGGCTGCTGACGACGCCGCCACCCATTCAGGTCGGAATTCTGGGTCGCGCGCCGCTCACGCTCACCGTTGCAATGGATGAAGCGAGCCGGACGGCACTGGCAAGCGCCATTGACCCGTCCCTTCCGGCCGACATCCATGACGTCGTCGCCGGCGGACCAGCGGCGCGGGGACGCCTGCACGCTGGGGACCGGGTCGTGCTCGTCAACAGTGACTCGATCGTCTCGTGGAGTCAATTCACGCGGATCATTCGCGCCAGTGAGGGGAAGGAGCTGACGGTCGGCGTACTTCGGAACGGCGCCGGCGTTACGACCGTCGTCACACCGACCAGACAGGCGACGGAAGACCCGCACACCCGCAAGACTGTCGAAGCCGGCTACCTCGGCGTGACCTACGTCCCGCCGGTGATCCACCAGCAATTCGGCTTTCCCGGCGCCGTCGTGGAAGGTGGCCGTCAGACCGCGCATGTGGCGGGGCAGGTGCTCGTTGCCCTGGAGGGACTGATCACGGGACAGCTGCCGTTACGGGAGCTGGGCGGGCCGATTCGCATCGGCCAGGTCGCCGGGCAGGCGGCACAGCAGAGTCCTGGAGCCCTGGTCGAGCTGATGGCGCTGCTGTCGATCAATCTCGCCATTCTCAACCTGCTCCCGATCCCGGTGCTCGACGGCGGCGGCCTGATGTTGCTCCTGGCTGAAGCGGTCCGTCGCCGGCCATTGTCGCGCGAGCTGCGTATCCGGCTGACGAACGCCGGCCTCATCGTCGTCGGCGCGGTGATGCTGTTCGCCATCACGAACGATGTCATCGGCCTCTTCCGCCGCTAGAGAACTGCTCGCCGCCTACGTTGCGGGCCGGGTGCCCGCGGTGCGGCTCGTCCCCGCGATTGCCGTCGAGTACTACCGCTCCCCGGACGCGCGGCACCGGGCGGCGCTGCGCCCGGTGATGGACGTGATCGAGCGCGCGGCGCCGGGTGTCGCGCGACTGGCGCGCACCGAGTCCGGAGCGGGGTTCGACATTCAGCTGGCGGAACGGCCGTTTCCCGACACGTTCGAGACGTCACTGAGAGAGGCGGCCGCCGGTGCCCTGGCGGAGTGGGGAACGGCGGGATCGGCGAATGCTGCGGGACCGGAGTCCGGCTTCTGGTCTCGCTTGATCGGCAGGGTGCGGCGGCTGTTCAGCGCATCAACCTGATCACGACCGCGATCGCGGCGATCAGCAGTACCCCCAGAATGACGAAGATGACGACGGGAGCCCGGTCCTTCGTGGCGCTCCGCGCCTTCACCGCCCGAAATTCGATGCTCGTCGTCGGGGCGGTACCGATGTCGTCGGTGGGACGCCCTTCGCTCCCGACTGCGTTGAGATCGGCGAGCAGCTCGACCGCGCTCGGGTAGCGGTCGTCAGGGTGCTTGGCCAGGCATTTCACGACCACGCGCTCGAACCGCTTGGAGATCTCGGGGCGCTTCTTGCGGAGCGACGGCGGCGGGTCTTCCACATGCATCCGCGCCAGCTCGAACCAGTCGGTGGCGTTGAACGGCACTTCCCCCGTGACTGCTTTGTACAGTGTGACGCCGAGCGCGTAAAAGTCGACGCGTTGATCGAGCTCCCGTCCCTGCGCCTGCTCAGGAGACAAGTACTGCGGCGTGCCGATCGTCATGTTGTGTCCGGTCGACGCGGCGTAGCCCGAAACGGCGCGCGCGATCCCGAAGTCGGTCAGCACCGCCCGCCCGTCCTCGCGCAGCAGCACGTTGTCGGGTTTGATGTCGCGGTGGATGATCCCCTTGCCGTGGGCGAACCCGAGCGCGGCGACCACATCCTTGGCGATCGGCAACACGGTCGCTTCCGACAACGGACCCTCGCGGGCCAGTCGCGCGCCGAGGCTGTCGGGGCAGTAGTCCATCGTATAGAAGACGTTGCGCCCGTCTTTTCCGACCGAGCGGATGCGGATGATGTTGGGGTGTTCCAGCTTAGCTGCCATCTGGGCTTCGTTGCGAAACCGGCTCTCGAACTGGGGATCGCCGGCGTAGCGGGGCTTGAGGACTTTGAGTGCTGCGGGCTCGCCGCCGGCTTCGCGTCCGAGGAAGACCCACGCAAAACCGCCCTGGCCCAGCAGGCTTTCCAGCTGGTGCGAGCCCAACGTCTTGCCGACGAGGTCGGTAGTGAGCGGGACGGTCACGTTTGGGGCGGCCTTTACATTCGTGCGTGTGCGGTCTAACTTACTGTGCTAACATCAATTAGGGAATGTCGACGCATGGACGAGAAGACCACGCCGGTCAGGAAATACGGGTTGCACGACCGGGACACCGGATCGAGCCGGGTTCAGGTCGCGCTGCTCACCGAGCGGATCAACCATCTCACCGACCACTTTCGAGTGCACGCCAAGGATTTCCACGGGCAGCGCGGGCTGTTGAAGCTCGTGTCGAAGCGCCGCCGCCTGTTGGAGTACCTGAAGCGGACCGATCTCGTAAAGTATCGGCAGCTCATCGAAGAGCTGGGTCTCCGCCACTAATGATCGCACGCGTCGCGCAACGCGCCCCGGAAGAGCACCGGGGCGCGCGGCGTATTATCAGGTGCTCTAGACAGGTCACCATGTGAAGCACGTCGAACGTGAGTTTGCCGGCCGCGCGCTGCGGCTCGAGTCGGGTCGTCTCGCCAAGCAGGCCGCCGGATCGTGTCTGGTGCAGTACGGCGAAACAGTGGTCCTGGCCGCCGTGACCGTGTCCGACAACGTCTCCCCCCTCCCGTTCTTTCCCCTCACCGTCGAATACCGCGAGAAGAGCTA
>DATFSB010000559.1:0-4706 GCA_035262825.1 Gemmatimonadales bacterium
CTTCCCGGCCCCGCGCTCGTCGAGCGCGTCGGCGCGCTGACCCGGGAGTACGGCATCGGCCGCAACACCCACCTCGGCGAGACGGCGCTCGGCATCAAGGGGCGCATCGGCTTCGAAGCCGGCGCAGCGCTGCTTCTGATCCATGCGCACCGCGAGCTCGAGAAGCTGGTGCTCACGCGCTGGCAGACGTTCTGGAAGGACCAGCTCGGCAAGTTCTACGGCGACCGGTTGCACGAGGGACAGTACTTCGATCCGGCGCTGCGCGACATCGAAGCGTTGATCACCTCGTCGCAGACACGCGTCGAGGGCGACACGCGCGTGCTGCTCGCGCCGGGACGGTTTCAAGTGACCGGGGTCCGGAGCCCCTATTCCCTCATGGACCCCGCTGTCGCCACATACGGCGAAGAGCCACGCCTCTGGACTGGCGACGAAGCCCGCGCCTTCGCGCGTGTCGCTGCCATTCCCTCACTGCTCGCCGCTCGTGCGGGGGCTTCGAATGGTCAGAACGGTTTACCTGACCCCGTGCGTAAGCCCGGGGTCAGCGGAGGTCTCACCAACGGAGGAGTGGGTCTTGAAAAGGAGTAGTCGATGGTCGTGACGACCCGGATCCGGTTGGACCGGATCTCCAGTAGTACGAAGAACGCCGGTCTGCCCCGCGAAGTGATTGTGGGGGACGAGATCGTCGCGGAGGAGGGGTACGTCCTCGCGGTCCGCATCCTCGCCGACAAAGCGAGCTACAATACGATCGAGGACCCGACGGGCCGCATGCTCTCGCTCCGCGCCGGCGACGTCCTCGCGGGGACGCTCGGGGCGCGGCGGGCGCTGCGCGGCTATGCCGGTGTCGTCCCCGAGCGGGTATCGGTCGGCGACGTGCTGCACGTTCTCAACCTCGGCGGCATCCTCGGCCGCTGCACCTCGGCGAACCCCGACATCGGGCCGCCGTTCGAGGCCGAAGTGCTGGGCGCCATTCTCGCCTTCCCCGAGCTGGGCGACCGCATCGGCCGGCCGGCGCACATCAAGGACCACGGCATTCCACCGGCCGACCGGCTGGACAGCACGGTGCCCGTCGTCTACGTCGCCGGCACGTGCATGAACGCCGGCAAGACCGTCGCGGCGACGGAGCTGGTACGCGGCCTGACGCGCAGCGGCCTCAAGGTCGGCGCGGCGAAGCTCACCGGCGTCGCGTTGATGCGCGATGCGCTGTCGATGCTCGACGCCGGCGCGTCGGTGGCGCTGACGTTCAACGACGCAGGTGCGGCGAGCACGCACGCCGGTATGACGGTTCCCGTCGCCAAGGCGATCATGAATCGCATCGCCGCCCATCCCTCGGGCCGCCCCGATGTCATCGTCGCCGAGCTGGGCGACGGCATTCTCGGCGACTACGGCGTGCAGGACATCCTGCGCGACGCGGAGCTGATGGGTGTCGCCGCGGCGCACGTGGTCTGCGCACCGGATCCCGTGGGCTGTTGGGGTGTGGCGCAGCTGTATCGCAACCAGTTCGAGCTGCCGATCACGGCGATCAGCGGTCCCGCGACCGACAACGACGTGGGCCGGGAATTCGTGCGCACCGCCCTCGGCCTCCCCGCCTACAACGCCCGCCGCGAGGCGGAGCAGCTGGTCGAAGTGGTGCGCGAGACCCTCTCCACCCCGACTGTGGGAGCGGTGGCGTGAAGGTCTCGGTCATCGGCGCCGGCGGCTACGCCGGCGGCGAGCTGCTGCGTCTCTTGAGCCAGCACCCCGAGGTCACTGATCTCGTGGCGGTGAGCCGCAGCCAGGCGGGACGCCCCATCGCCGACTCGCATCCGGCGCTGGCGACGCTCGACCTCGGCGCATTCAGCGATGCCGCGCCGGGAGCCGCCGCTGCGGGGCGCGACGTCGTGTTCCTGGCGCTCGAGCACGGCGAGTCCTCGCGCCAGGCCGCCGAGATCTTTTCGGCCGGTCCGGGGCTGGTCGTCGATCTCGCGGCCGACTTTCGCGTCAGGGATGCGACGCTCTACGAGCGGCACTACGGACGTCACGAGGCGCCGGCGTTCCGCGGGCGGTTCGTGTACGGGCTGGCCGACATCTGCGGTGAGTCGCTGCGCGGCACGACGGCCATCGCTTCACCGGGGTGCTTCGCGACGGCTGCCGCACTCGCGCTCTATCCCCTCGCCCGCCACGCCCACGATGCCGCGCCGGCGCTGTTCGCGATCACCGGCAGCTCGGGCGCCGGTATTTCCCCCAAGCCGACTACGCACCACCCGGCCCGCGCGCACAACGTCTTCGCCTACGGTGTGCTCGGCCATCGCCATGACGCCGAGATCGTGGAGCAGTGGCGCGGCTGGTCGGGCAGCCGGGCGAGCCCCCGGGCGGAGCCACGGCTGATCGTCCATGCCGGTCCGTTCGTGCGCGGGATCTACTTGACGATGCACGCGCGTATCGAGCCGGCGGGGAACCCCGCGGAGTGGTACGAGACCGCCTATGCCGGCAGGCCTTTCATCCGCCTATCCGCCCATCCGCCAGAATTGACGCACGTCGTTGGAACTAACGACGCGATCCTACACGCCGCAGTTAGCACCGACGGCACCGAGCTGCAGGTCAGCGTCGCGATCGACAACCTCGTGAAAGGTGCGGCGGGCCAGGCGATCCAGTCGATGAATCTGGCGCTCGGTCTCGCCGAAGCCGCCGGTCTCCGGCAAGCTGCGATCTACCCATGCTGAAGACGGCGCCCGCAGTCACGGACAAGGTCCCGTCGCACAACCTGCTTCCTGTCTATCAGCATATGCCGGTCCGCCCTGTGCGCGGCCGCGGCTCGTGGCTCATCGATGCCGACGGCCACGAGTGGCTCGACGCCTACGGCGGGCACGCCGTCGCCGCGACGGGACACAGCCATCCGCATGTCGTCCAGGCGATCGCGCGGCAAGCCGAGACGCTGCTCTTCTATTCGGCGGCGGTGCCGCTCGAGATTCGGGAACAGCTGGCGTCCGAGCTCGTGCTGAGGTGTCAGGTGGCAGGTGGTAGGGTGTTCTTCTGCAACTCCGGCGCGGAGGCGAACGAGAATGCGCTGCACCTGGCTCGACGAGCGACCGGGCGCAGTGGAGTCGTAGCGGTTACAGGCGGGTGGCACGGACGGACCGTAGCCACGATCGCCTGCACCGACGGCGCCAAATACGAGGAATGGGCGCGCGGCGCCGGGATGCCGATCGCGCGGCGTGTGCCGTTCGACGACGTCGCCACGCTCGAGCGCACCGTCGACGAGACGACCGCTGCGGTAATAGTCGAGCCGGTGCAGGGGCTCGCAGGCGCGCGCGACTGCTCGATTGAATTTCTCAAGGCGGCGCGGGCGGTGTGCGACAGGCACGGCGCCGCGCTGATCTTCGATGAGATCCAGTGCGGCGTCGGCCGCTCGGGCGCGTTCACGGCGGCGCAGGTCTATGGGGTCGTTCCCGACGCGCTCACGCTCGCGAAGGGTCTCGCCTCGGGGCTGCCGATCGGCGCAGTGGTCGCCGCCCCGAAGCTGACGGCCGCCGTAAAGACCGGAGACCTGGGGAGTACGTTCGGCGGCGGTCCCGTCGTCTGCGCCGCGGCGCTCGCCACCCTCGAGGTGATCGACCGGGAAGAGCTGATCGCCAACGCGCGCGCCCAGGGGGAACGGCTGCGCCAGGGCGCCATCGCGCTCGGCGTCCCCAAGGTCACGGGCCGCGGCCTGTTGCTCGGCCTGCAGCTCGGCCGGCCGGCGGCCGCCGTTCAGCAGGCGTTGTTCACGCACCACATCCTCACCGGCACCGCGAGCGACCCGAACGTATTGCGTCTCATGCCTCCGCTCACCTTCACCACGCGGGAATCCGACCTTGTGCTCGGTGGACTCAAGGAGGTGCTGGCGTGAGCGGGCGCGATTTTCTTGCCATGGAAGACTGGAGCCACGACGCGATCGACGGCCTGCTGGCGCTCGCGGCGCGCGTGAAGCACGGCGAGATCGCGGGCGGGCTCGAGCGCAAAGTGTTGGCGGCGATTTTCCTCGACCCGAGCCTGCGCACCCGCTCCAGCATGGAGACGGCGATGTTCCTGCACGGCGGCCATGCGCTCGTGCTCGAGCCGGGACGCGGCAGCTGGGCGCTCGAAACAGAGGAGGGCGCCGTAATGGACGGCGCCACCGTCGAGCACATCAAGGAGGCGGCACGGGTCCTGGCCCGCTACGCCGATGCGCTGGCGGTTCGCGTTTTCCCAAAAGGGACCGATTGGGCGGTCGAGCGGGAAGATCGCGTCATCAAGGATTTCGCGCGCTTCTCCGAAAAGCCGGTGATCAATCTCGAGTCGTCGCGCCGTCATCCCTGCCAGGCGCTCGCCGACGCCATGACGCTGCGTGAGCGCCTCGGCGATACCCGCGGCAAGCGCTTCGTGCTCACCTGGGCGTGGCACCCCAAGGCGCTGCCCACCGCCGTCCCCGTCAGCGCCGCCATCGCCGCCGCCCGGCTCGGAATGGAGGGCGTCGTCACGCGTCCACCCGGGTTCGGCCTCGATCCCGAGGCCATGAGTCTCATCCGCAACATCGCTGGCGAATCCGGAGGATCGGTCGAGCTGTGCGACGACATCGACGCCGGTGTGTCGGGCGCCGATGCCGTGTACGTAAAGAGCTGGGGGTCGCTGCAAGCATTCGGCCGGGCGGACGAAGAGCGGGCGCTGCGCGAGCCGTTCCGGGAGTGGCGACTGACGGAGCAGCGGCTGCG
>DATFSB010000560.1:0-2680 GCA_035262825.1 Gemmatimonadales bacterium
TACATTGCCTGTCCACCTCCGACGGGGAGGCCGTATGGCCAAGCACACGAAGGATATCGACTCGCTGCACTCCTTTTGAGCCCACGAGCAAGCGACGCCGGGGGTTCCCTGAGCGAAGCTCAGGTCAAGCGAGGTCGCCGAGTCGTCCATGGCCACAAGGAGTTGAGCGAGAAGCTCGGCCGCAACGACCTCTGCCCCTGCGGCTCCGGTCGCCGGTTTCAAGAAGTGTTGCATGCGCTCCGGTCGGTATGACGGAACACGAAATGAATACTTCCGGAAGTAAGTGTCGAACGGGTGGGTTCCCTACGGGTCCCACCCGTCATTTCTTGGCGGCAGCCTGACCAGCGCAATGCTGTTGTAGCACCTCGATCCCGGATAACATCAAGTCGAGGGTCACCGAGGCCAAACCGTGAAGTACGTGATCGCACCTCTGATTCTTGGCGCCGTGCTTGTTGCAGCCGCGACGCTCGCGATGATCATCGCGAGCAATCTGAGCATCGCTCCCAAGCGCCCCGCCCTCGGCGCAGCCGGCGCGGCGGCGCTGTTGCTGGCGACGCGCCACCCGACCCGGCTCTGGGCGGTCTCACTGGTGCGATCGTGGGAGATCCTGCTGGGCTCCCGGCGTGTGCGCATCGGACTCGTGGCGCTCGGCGGCGTCGCGCTTCTGCTGGCCCTGTTCGCCCCCCTCTCCTGGCTGAGGTTCCTCTCCCTATGACTCGAGTCGTCGCACTGCTGGCGCTCGTTGCGGCCTGTGGTGGAAATCCGCTCCCCGAGTGGAAGACCGATCCTCAGCCAGGGCCGAACGCCAAACGGGTCGATCACCTCGAGCGGGCCAATAGCACAGTGGCCTGGCAGCGCTCGCCCTATTTCCGGATTGATGACAAGCTGCAAACGCCGATCTATCTGATCGTGGCCGACGACCGCACCGCCTGCATCGTCACGCCGGAGGATTGGACAATCGCCAACCACGGGGACTTCTATCCGTGTCCCGACAAGTGGCGCATCCCGCGGCCAGCTTGAGCAGGACTCCCATCGTTGATCTCCAGATCGGAGGAGACTCGTGGCCACGATAAATGCGGCGGCTCCCCAGTTTCTCGTCGCGAAGCTCGACGACTCGCTCACCTTCTACGAGCAGCGCCTCGGCTTCTCGCGCGACTTCGTCTACGAAGGCTTCTACGCCAGTGTGTCACGCGATCGCGCCATCATCCACCTGAAGTGCGCGCCCAAGCTCGACGCGGAGCGCGCCCACCGCAGAGTGGAAGAGCATCTCGACGCCTTCCTGGTCGTCTCGGGAGTCGATGAGCTGCACCAGGAGCTCGTCGGCCGGGGAGCGCGCATCACGAAGCCGCTCGAGCGGCAGCCCTGGGGAACCCGGGAATTCCATGTCGAGGATCCCGATGGCTACATCCTGTGCTTCTCGGAGCTGTCTCAGTGACTGCGTCGATCCGATGAGGGCGATGGTTTGTGCGGTCTCGATCGTGTTCGGGTTTGGTCGACTCCTCGCGCAGCGGAGTGCCTGGCAGCCGGCCCCGGGGCACACGCAACTGCCGCTCTGGCCCGGGGCCGTACCCGACGCGCCGAGCGTGGCGGTGCCGGATGCCGAGTCGACACAGGTGGTGCCGGGTCCCGTCGCCGGGAAACCGTGGGTCGCCGTCTACAACGTCTCGCGACCCACATTGACGGTGTACTCACCGCAGGGCACGAACACCGGAGCCGCGGTGATCGTGTTCCCCGGCGGCGGCTACAACATCCTCGCCATCGACCTCGAAGGAACCGAGGTCTGTGACTGGCTCACGTCGCAGGGCATCACCTGTGTGCTGCTGAAGTACCGCGTGCCGAGGTCAGGGCCACATTGGGATCAGACATGCCGCTGCGAAGTGAAGCCGAAGGCACCACTCGCGCTGGAGGATGCGCAGCGAACGGTGAGCCTGGTGCGCTTCCACGCCGCCGAGTGGCATATCGATCCCAGGAAGATCGGGGTGCTTGGCTTCTCGGCGGGCGGGCACCTCTCGGTGGACGTCAGCAACGCCTACGATAAGCGCCGCTACGCGGCGGTCGACGCGGCCGACAGCGTCAGCTCGCGTCCCGATTTCGCCGTGGTGCTCTATCCGGGGCATCTCTGGTCGCCCAAGGCCAGCGGCCAGATCAATCCTGATATCCACGTCACCGCCCATACGCCGCCGACGTTCCTGCTGCAGGCGCAGGACGACCACGTCGACTACGTGATGAACACGATCGTGTACTGGCACGCGCTCCAGCACGCCGACGTCCCCGTGGAGCTGCACGTGTTCCCGCACGGCGGCCATGCGTTCGGACTGCGGCGCACGGAGCAGCCGATCACGGCATGGCCCGAGCTCGTGGAGACGTGGCTCCGGTCACTGGGGATGGTCCCGCAGTAGTGGGATCGTGCGAGGCGCTATGAAAGCCGCACTTGGATTGGTCCCGATCGTCTCTTTGGTGGCTTTGCCCTGCTCCGCGCAGCAGGCGCGCTACCGGCTGCCGGCTGGCGACACCTTGCGATATCGCGAGGTAACGGAAGGCCACATCGAGCTACGTCCACCCCGTGGTCCCGTCACCATCACCAGCCATCACGATGCGATCATCGCCGTTGTGGGGGGCCCTGGAGACACCGTCACCGCCTGGTACGAGCAGCTGACGATTTCCAGCGTGACCCCGCAGG
>DATFSB010000561.1:0-2832 GCA_035262825.1 Gemmatimonadales bacterium
GGTCCCCAGGATGCGAGCGATATCGCGCGCCGACTGGACCGTCATGTGCGACCCGAGGGGGAACGGATCGCCGAGGCGCACGGCCTCCGCCGCGGGTGTCTCGTGCGCCCGGAGCTGGTCGAGCAGGCGACGTGCATCGCGGGCGAGCGCGTTTCCGCCGCGCGCGCGCGCGAGGTACACGTGGTCGAACGTCACCCGCGCCGGCTGCAGGTACCTATCGCGGTGCCGCTCGAGGTAGGCGCGCAGCTCCCCATCGTCGGGCGACGGTGCGCCGCTCGTCCGCTTGAGCAGGAGACGCATCTTGTGGACGAGGATGCCCCGCACGAGCGGATCCTCCCGCTCGAGCCCCAGGGCCACCGCCTCGCGGTAGAGGTCCCGGTCGACGCCGGGCTGCGTCGTGCCGGCGTCGTCTTCCGCGCCCTCGCTCGCGACGAGGAAGCGCATCTTCTCCGCCAGCCGGAATTGGATCGACTGGTCGTCCCGATCGAGACCACGCGCCAGCGCCTCCCGGAAGAGGACCTCCTCCTCGATGGCACGTTCGAGTAGCGCTTCGCGATCGAGCGCCACGTCGGCGCTGCGCCGGGAGTCGGCTTCGAGCTGCGCCAGGCGCGCGGCGGTGATGGTCACCGTCGGCCGTTCGGCTTTCGGCAACGGTGTCGCGTAGCGCTCGACGGCGAAGAGCGCCACGCCGATCGCCACGAAGTGAACGGGCGGCTTTCGAAGCCAGCGCATTGGTCTCTACCTCGTCCGCAGCGTCGTTCCGTCGAACGTCCAGAGCCGGCTCTGCTGGACGACGAACGAGCCGATGCGAATCTCGACGTCGACGATGTGGTCCACGCGATCCGCGCTCGCGAGGGTCGCCGGCGCGGTCTGCAGGACGAGGGTGACCGGGCCCGATCTCTTCTGCCTGAATCGGACGGAGGCGAGGCCAGCGACGTTGGTCGCGTTGCCGCGCTGCAGGGTCCCCGCGGGAATGGTCGCGTCCAGGATGGCGTCGTCGTCCCGCACGATCACGTGGAGATCCTCGCTCGCGAGGTCGTGGGTCATACCGCGGCCGAGCCTGGCGCGGAGTTTCAGCCGATCCGTCCCGGGCGTCGGGCCGAACAGGACGCTCGCCTTCACCCGGCCGAGGCCCTCGGGCCGGTACCAGATCGGCGAGGACCACGAGCGCTCCTGGATGGTCTTCGGGACCCGCGCGTCGCAGCAGGCCGCGAAGGTCGACGGAACCGATGCGGGATCGCTACAATCGATGCCGTTCGCGTTGCAGACGTACGTGCTCCAGCGGCAGCTCGGGTTCTCGAGCACGCGGGCGTAGTAGAAGGCCCGCTGCTCGGGTTCGAACTCGGGGTCCTGCCAGGTGGCGCAGAGCGAGTCGGGACCCGATCCGCTGGGCTGGCAGGTCGCCGTGTCGACGCTGCCTTGGTTCGGGTCGCCCGCGACGTCGAAGACCTTCTCCTGCGCCGTGCCGGTCGCGTCGATCCAGCCCTTCACGATCTGGATGCGCTGGAGCGGGGTGCTCGGGTACCCGGGATCCTTCACCGCCAGCACGGAAAAGACCGGGCTCTTCGATCGCCGCGCCACCCAGTCCGCCGACGCCGCGGTTGTCGTGTGCTGCGGGCGGGGCATGGGTCCGATCTCGGCACCCATGGTCGCGCCGTCGCGATAGCCCGTCTTCGCGAAGTCCGAATCGCCGCACATGTCCATCGAGTACCTGCCGGCGAAGAAGCGCACGAGATGGCGGGGACCGCTGGTGCCGAACGTCTCGCGCCGGCGCATGGCGGCGAAGATGGCGTCGCGCGAGTTCTCTTCCGCCCAGACGCCGGCGAGTCCCCCCGCGCTGTGCTCGACCCTAAGCTGGAGGCCCGTCAACCCGAGCTGACCTCGCGCCGGAATGTCGTCGTTCACGCCGTGGTGCCCGACGTGGCTGTCCTCCCGCACGTTGCCCGGTGAGGCGTTGTGCGTGTCGGTGGACGCGATGATGCCCAGCCGGAACGGGTTCACCCCGATACGCTGCTCTTCGACGAGTCCTTCCTTCAGGGCGTTTCGCACGAAACCCAATCGCCCGAACGTGTCGGTCGGCGGGCCAACCAGCGAGTTCCGGCTCAAGAGCTCGAAGCCGCACTGCTCGTCGGTGGAATCGAGTCCCGGCCGGCACTCGGAGCTGCCCTTGTGCTGGTAGATCTCGACCAGCGGCTCCATCGCGGCGCGGGTGGCGGCGTCGGCCGCGGTGAGCGGGCTCCCGTCGGCGTTCTCGGGTAGGAACATGCGCCCGGTCGGGCCGCTCTGGTTCGAGTTGTGCGGGATGGCGAGCCAGTCACACCCGGGGAGGGTGTCCTGGCACTGCGATTTCAGCGCGGCCCACAGGCCCTGCGGCTTGTTCTGCTCGATGTAGCTCACCGGCAGCGCCGGCACGACGTCGTTGCGAAAGATGACGTTGCGGTGGAGGTTCGCGTTGTTGGGCGTCCCCGTCCACTCGTAGCCGACGAACGACGTGAACGTGCACGCCGCCGAGCGGTCGTAGAATTCCTCGGCGGCGTCCTGGTCCTCGAGCCACAAGAGCGAGTGGCGGGAATAGCAGTCCGTCCACGGCGGTGGCCCGCACACGCTCTGCGGCAATGTACCACCGGGGTCGTTAAAGCCACCCCAGAGCGACAAGAGGATCTGGACAGACACCTGCGTTTGCAAGACGGGATCCGCGATCGTCGAGGCTTGACGGAACTGCTGGCAGGTGAGCGAGTCGTAACCCGGTAGCCCGGGGAGGAAGCAGACGCTCACCGTGCCGAAGCCCTCCGAGTGGTCGGTCACGGCGGCGAAATCGAGCGGCCGGTCGAG
>DATFSB010000562.1:0-2095 GCA_035262825.1 Gemmatimonadales bacterium
TACAGCTCGTCCACGTACCACTTCTTGTAGAGAACCTTGCCGAGCCCCGTCTCCTGCGGCGCCGACTTCGCGGCGACGAGTGCGGTGAGATCGAGGACGCGCCATGCCGTCACGATGCCGGCGATGGCGATCGCCACCGCGATCGCGATCAACGTCCATTCGGTGCTCGCCGCCACCTCCGGCAGGTGCACCAGCGCCGCTCCCGCGGCGGTGACCGGTTCGAGCCAGCGCTCGAGGAACGCCGTCCCGCCGACGAGCGGCGGCAGGTTCAGCGCCCCGCCCACGAGCGACAGGACACCGAGGATCACGAGCGGTCCCGTCATCACGGGCGGCGCCTCGTGCAGGTGCGTTTCCTCCCGGCTGCCGGTCCGGTTCGGGCCGTGGAAGGTGTACAGCATCATGCGGGTCATGTAAAACGCGGTGAGCAGCGCGGCGCCGAGTCCCAGGGCCCAGAAGACGTACCACGCCGGCTGCGCGGTGCCGCGGGCGAAGGCGGCGCCGAGGATCTCGTCCTTCGAGAAGAACCCGGAGAACGGCGGGATCCCCGCGATCGCCAGCGTCGCGATCCACATCAGCGTGCACGTCCAGGGGAGATAGCGCGCCAGGCCGCCCATGTTGCGCATGTCCTGGGCATCCTCGTGCGAATGCGTCGCGTGATAGGCGTGATGCATCGCATGGATCACCGAGCCCGACCCGAGGAACAGCAGGGCCTTGAAGAAGGCGTGCGTCGCGAGGTGGAAGATCCCCGCCGCCATCGCTCCCGTGCCGACGCCGACGAACATGTAGCCGAGCTGGGAGACAGTGGAGTACGCCAGCACCCTCTTGATGTCCCACTGCTTCAGCGCGATCGTCGCGGCGAACAGCGCGGTCGCGGCGCCGACGCCGGCGACGACCGCCTGCGACAGCGGCGCCAGCGCGAACAGGACGTTGGCCCGGGCAACGAGGAACACTCCGGCTGTCACCATCGTGGCGGCGTGGATCAGCGCCGACACCGGCGTCGGGCCGGCCATCGCGTCGGGAAGCCAGGTATAGAGGGGGATCTGCGCCGACTTCCCGGTGCAGCCGAGGAACAGGAACAGCGTGATCGCCGTGGCGGCGCCGCCGCCCATGGCGAGCGCGGTGGGCGCCTGGGCGAACACCGTCGCGTAATCGAGCGAGCCGGTGTGCTGCCAGATCATGAACATGGCGACGAGAAAGCCGAAGTCGCCGATGCGGTTCATGATGAACGCCTTCTTGCCGGCGTCGGCGTTCACCTTGTCCTCGAACCAGAACCCGATCAACAGATACGAGCACAGCCCGACCCCTTCCCATCCCACGAACGTGACCGGGAAGTTCGCTCCCAGCACCAGCGTCAGCATGAAGAAGACGAACAAGTTCAGGTAGGCGAAGTAACGGGCGTAGCCGTCGTCGTCGTGCATATAGCCGACGCTGAAGATGTGGATCAGCGAGCCCACACCGGTAACGACGAGCAACATCACCGCCGACAGCTGGTCAACCTGCAGCGCGGCGCTGACCTGCAGCGTGCCGACGGGAATCCAGTCCCAGTAGCGGAAGACGACGGGGCCTTCAGGATGCGTGCGCGCCAGATCGAGTACCACGTACACGGCCACGCCGAACGCGGCGACGAGCGTCCCCGCGCCGATGAACGACACGATCCCCTTGGCGCGCGACTTCGCCAGGGCCAGCGTCCCGTTCAGCAGGAAGCCGGCGAGCGGCAGCAGGGGAATGAGCCAGACGAGGCGCATGCGGCTCCCGTCAGCCTTTCAGCAGATTGATGTGTTGCAGGTCGACCGTCTCCTTGTGACGGTAGACTGCGAGGATGATCGCGAGACCGACCGCCGCCTCCGCGGCCGCCACCGCCATCACGAAGAACACGAAGATCTGCCCCGCCACGCCGAGCCGCTCGGCGAACGCCACGAACGCGAGGTTCACCGCGTTGAGCATCAGCTCGACGCACATGAAGATCACGATCGCGTTGCGGCGCAGCAGCACGCCGATCGTGCCGATCGCGAACAGGACCGCGGAGACCGCGAGCGTGGCGCCGGTGAACATCTACAGCTTCCGTTTCGCGAGCACGACGGCGCCGACGATGGCC
>DATFSB010000563.1:0-8808 GCA_035262825.1 Gemmatimonadales bacterium
CCCAGATCGGAAACGACGCTGCGCTCGATTTCGCCCGCCGCCACGCTCGCCGCCGTGCTGAGGAGCAACGCCTTGCGCGCCGCCGCCGCCGTGCTCTGATCGCCGCTCGCGATGTCGGCGCTGGGCTGGCCGAACATCAGGTACGAGATGATATCGGTCTGGGACATGGTGCAGTCTTTGGTGCTGAGCGTGAGGCGCGGGACGATCAGCGTGCCTCCGATGTGTGCGACCACGACGACGTCGCCGTTCGGCGAGCAGCGGCTGGTCGCGGTGTTCGTCTGCTGCGCGGCCAGCTGCGCCGGATGCACGACGTGCTCGGCCTCGATGTCCAACCCGGCATCGAGGTCGGGCGTCCCGAAGTAGTTGACCGTTCCGCCGGTCACCAGGAACTCGCGCGTCACCGGGCCGACTTTCATACGGTAGGTGCCGCGCGGGGCGAGCAGCGTTCCGGTGAGCCGGTAGGTCCGATTGACCTTGTTCATCGTCATGCGGCCGCTCAGCTGGATGTTGGCCTCGTTGGATCGCAGCCACACGCTGCTCCCCATGTTGAGCTGCAGGCCGCGGATCCCCAGGCTGTCAAGGAAGACGTTGTGGAACGTGGGGCCGAGACCCTGGCGCCGGATGACGGCGGCGAGTGAGGTGTCGATCAGCCCGGCCAGCTCGGGATCGGGCGAATCGAGATCGATGATCCGCTTCTCCACGAGGTCGGCGAAGTACAGGACGCCATTGGTGACGGTGCCCTGGCCCGTGAGCGTCGCCCCGAACACCGGCCCCCGCAGCGCGAGACGCGCGCTGGCGGTGGCGCTCACGTTGTCGCGGATTTCGAGCGCCGTGAAGTCGGTGGCATTGATGTCGAGCGAGAGAATCGGACGCGACAGGCGCTCGAGCCGCACGAAGCCGGCCAGATCGGCACGGCCACGCTTGCTGCTCCGCACCCCGAGCGTGTCGACGTAAATCGTGTCGCCACCCAGCCGCAGGCGACCGACGATCCCGTTCCACGACACGTTGAGCGATGGCAGGTCGAGGCCCCCGGAGTCGATTCGCATGCGGCCGTCGAGGTGCGGCGCGTCCCAGGTGCCGCGGATGCCGAGATCGGCGGTGAGCCGCCCCCGCACGTTGCGCAGACTCGAGGTGAAGGCCTGCACCGGCGCAAGGTCGGCGCCATCGGCGCGGGCGCGGATCGCGATCGTGTCTGGCACCTGGCGCCGCCTCACCGGCTGCAGCGAGAGGTCGAGCGGGAGGTGTGCCGAGAAACCGACGACCTCGTGCCCATCGCTCTTCAGCGACGCAGCTCCGTCGAGCCGCCGCGCGGCGTAAGTGAACGTGCCGTCGAGCGACGGCGCGCCCGCCGAGTCGGGGACGATGGCGAACCGGCCTTGATAGGTGGGATCGTGCCGCGAGCCCGACAGCGTGAGATCGGCGGCCACGTTCCCCGACGCCCCCAGCGTATCGCGCTGCAACAACGCGTACACGCCGGCGAAGGGGAAGCCGGCGACGTGAACCTGCGCCTCCCCCACGCCCTGTGCCGTCGGCAGCCGCCCGTCGGCCTCGAAGCGACCCGGCCCGTCGACCTGCGCCAGCTCCAGGCTGTCGACGACCAGCGTCGAGTCGTGCCACTGCACCCTCGAGGGGCGCGTGAGATACCACACGCCGTGTGGCAACAGCACCGCAAGCGAGTCGATCCCCACGACCTGTCCGCGGCCCGAGTCCCGCTGATAGCGCCCGCCGGCGACGATCGCGCTGAGATCGCCGATGCGCGTGCGACCCGACCATTGCAATGAATCGAGGCGGCCTTTGACGCCGCCCGCAGCGGCGCCGAAGGCGGTGTTGCTGTGCTCCAGCGAATCGGCCTGTGCGTCGAGCCACACGAGCGGATGGCGCCCCGGCTCGTACTGTCCGCGGAACGACGCCTTCGTCACGTCCCAGTCGCCGTAGGCGATCCCATCGGCGGTGCCGAGGAAACCGATCGCCAGCGAGTCGAGCGCGCCCGCCACGCGCAGGTGCGCCACCGCCGCACCGCGGTCGAGCACCGCGCGCGCGGTATCGCGCGCAGTGCCGCTGATCCAGGCCACGAGCGGGTCGAGGAAGCTCAGGCTGTCGGCTTCGAGCGTCAGCAGCGTTTCGCCCGCGTTCGGCCGCCGCCACCCCAGCGTCCCCGCGCCGTCGGTGATCAGTCCGGGCTGGCGTACCCACAGCGTGTCGACCTGCACGACGCCGGAGGCGATGCGCAGCCGCACTGCCCCGCTGTCGAGGTCGGTGCCGGCGATCTGCGAGGGACGCAAGAGCCCCTCGACCTGCCCGCTCGCCGCAGCGCCTGAGGTGTCGACGAGCAGCGTCGCGCTGCCGCTGACGTTCAACGCCGACGGGGGCGCACCAGACAGCCAGCGGTCGAGCGAGAGATCGCTCGCGGTGACTTCGAGGTTGCGCGTGCCGTTGCGGTCCGGCAGCAGCACGAGGCCGCCGTTGGCGCGGATGCGGCCGCCCCCGCCCAGCCGGGACACATCGACGTGCGTGTCGAGGGAGTCGAGCCGTCCCACGAGCCGCGCCGTACCGCTCACGGCGCCGTTGAGGCGCAGCGCGGGGAGGCTGGGCTGCAGGCCGTCGAACGACAGCGTGTCGACCTGGGCGTCGATATTGAGCGCCACCACATCCCCGAGGGCGTCGGCGGCGAAGCGGCCGCGCAGGACAGTGGCGGGGCGCTGCCCGTCGTGGTGCCGCAACGTGCCCTCGAACGTGAAGTTCTTGATGGGACCCGCGATGGTCCCCTGCGCTTCGAGGGTGCCGAGCAGCGGCGACGGCACGAAGTGGCCTACCGTCCCGAAGTCGAGCGCGGCCGCCTCTACGGTGAAGGGCAGGAACGAAATCCCGGTGGGGGCGTTGAGATCGACGCGTCCCTGCCCTTTCACATGCGAGACCGGCTGTCCCGGGACGAGTGAATCGCGGAACGCCCAGTCCGTCCCCAGCTCGAGCTCCGCCGTCGGCCCTTCGGCGGTCGTATGCCCGCTCAAGTGACCGTGGAACGGCAGCGAATCGATGAAGGCGTGGAACAACGAGAGATCCAGGTCCTGGGACTCGACGTCGGTGTTGCGCAGCGCCACGAGGCCGGAGTCCGCGGCCATGATCGCCGTCAGCTTCCCTTTGGCCGTACCGCCGCGGTAGTCCAGGTCGAGGGGGTCGAGCTTGATCTCGATCACGCGGGTGCCGTGCGAGCGCACCGCGACCTCGCCGTGCAACAGCGCGCCATCGGGGAACTTGGAGTCGAGGAATCGCACGTCGGCGAGCGACGCCTCGGCGACCTTGACGTCGAGATCGTAGCGCAACGTGTCGTGCGGCCACGCGACCTTGCCCTGCACCGCGACGCGCGAGTCGGGCATCCGCACCGCGGGGAGATCGGCCTCGAGCGAATCGCCGTCGATGCCGACCGTGCCCCGCACGTCGGTCAGCGTCACGGCGGGATCGTCGATCTCCACAGCGAGGCCGGCCAGATCGAGACGCATCCCGCGCTGGCCCGGCGCAGAGATGCGGAACGCGTTGAGGAAGGTGTTGAGGTGCTGGAACCGGCGCACGCGCCGCCGGCCGTCGGTGCCGAACGCATCGATCTCGTGCAGCGAATCGTCCCGCGCCGGGCGCGACTGCAGCCGCAGCACGAGGTCGCCATCGGTGATACTGACGTTGCGCAGCACCACGAGCTGCTTCGGCCCGGGATGCGGCGACGGCGGGCCGCCGAGCCGCAGCAGCTCCTCGATGTTCAGGCGCCCGCTTTTGTGCTGCACGATGTTGACGTAGGGCCGGACCAGCAGCACGCGCTGCAGCACGACGCGGCCGGCGGTGAAGTCGAGCAGGTTGTAGTCGAGCTCGGCGCGCGGCAGCCATGCCACGAGCGTCGTATCCTCATCGTACAATCGCACGTCGCGCAGCGACACACCGGTGAGCAGCGTCCCCGACACCGAGCCGATCTCCACCGTCCCCGAAACCGCGCCCTGCAGCGCCGACACGGCGACCCGCCCCAGGAGCTTGCGCCCGGCGCCGGTGCCCACGAGCGCCGAGAGGCCGCCCAGGAAGCAGGCCAGGATCCCCACCAGGGTCCACAGCACCACGCCGAGGGAGCGCCGCATCAGAACGCCTGGCCGATCGCGAACTGCACCAGCAGCCTCCGCAGGAACGTCGACGGCCGCGGCTGCTGGAAGCTGTTGCGCAGTCGCGTGAGGTTCTTGCCGTCGGAGAACCAGAGCACGCCGGACGCCGGGGCGTAGTTGTTATAGGCGACATCCACGCGGACGGGCCCGAGCGGCGTGACGATGCGGAACCCCACTCCCGGCGTCACGCGGATCGACTTGAGCGACAGGATGTCACGCTGCCGGATGTAGACCTGACCGGCATCGACAAACCCCGCAAGCTGCACCCGCTCCGGCAGGACCGGCGACGGCACGCGCAGCTCGAGGTTGCCGACGACCAACGCGTTGCCTCCCGTCGGGGATGTCTGCACCCGATAGAACGTCGTGTCGGTTCCGGTAACCGTAATCGAGTCGGTGACGTACACTTTGGGGCCGAGCTCGTTGGCGCTGAAGCCGCGCACCGAGTTGGGACCGCCCGCGTAGAACCGCTGGTCGGGAGGGACGAACTGCTGGGTGCTGTCGACGCCTTTCACGGTGACGAGCCCGGGGAACACGGCCCCCACGTGGAGCCGCCATCCGAACGTACCACGGCGGCCGATCTGAAAAAAGCGCGCCACTTCGACCTCGCCGCGATTGAACTCATATAAAGAAGAAGAGCCCAGGAAGCGCGAGGAATTGAGCAGCGTCACCCCCACGTGGCCGCCGGAAATCGGATCGAGGGGATTGTTCTCCGTCCGCAGCGCCGCCGTGACCCCCACCGACGCGAAGGGTCGACGGGTGTTGAAGAACCGCTGCGTGCTGTCGTCGCAGGCATTGAGCACGCTGCAGAATACGGCAGGATCCGCATCGGTGCGCCCGACCGAGTACGTGTACGTGAGGCCGACCGGCACCTTCCGCCGCGCGTTGAACGTCATGCTGAACGTGGTGCCGACCTGCGTACGGGCGAACGTTTTCACCTCGGAGTGGCGCTCCGCGAACACCCCGATGCTGGCGGTATGTCGCGGCGACAGGAACGCCGGCTGAAACAGTGTGAGCGAGATGTTGTAGTTGAGGGTGTCGGAGAAGCGATCGTTCTGGCCGGTCTCGTCGAGCAACGCGCGGCAGACGTTGTGCGCGAAGCCCCCGTCGAGCGGCTTGCCGACGCCGATCTTCGATACCTGCATCCCGAGATCGAGCACGCGGGCATCTCCCAGAAATCCGAACGACGACCATCCCGCCTGCCCTCTAAAACAATCGAGCGTCCCGTAGCCGCCGCCGAAGCGGATGCGGTGGCGCGGTCCCTCGGCGACGTTCACCTGGATAGCCGCCAGAGAGTCCCCGGACTCGGGCGGCTGGCTGTCGACCAGAGTGACGGTGGCCGAGCGGAATACGCCGCTGCTGTAAAGATCCCGCTGGCTGCGATACAGCTGGTCCTCATGATACTGATCGCCGGGCTTGATCGAGAGGGTATGCAGCACCGTCCCGGTGTCGACGCGCTGCAGCCCCTGCACGTCCACCCGCCCCACCCACATGCGCCGTCCCGGCACCGCATCGAACAGCACCGCCGCCGTATCCGCACTCACGTCCGAGTCGAAGTTGCGCAGCACCTGCACGTAGGGGTAGCTGCGGTTGCGCAACCAGGCGCCGATCGTGTCGGCCGACGCCTGGAACAGCAGACGGTTGAACGGATCGCCGACCTTGAGGGGAAGCGCGCGGAGCAGCTTCGCGGAATCGATGATCCCGGCGATGCCTGTGATCTCGAGCCGGCGCACACGCACCGGCTCGCCTTCGTACACGCGAAAGGTGATGTACACGTCGTGGGGGGTGCGGCGGACGGTGGTATCGATCACCGCCTGCATGTACCCGCTTTGCCGGTAAAAAAGGATGAGGCGTACCACGTCCCGCTGAAACTCCACTTCGTCGAAATAGCGCTTCGCTCCGAGCCCCAGCCAGCGCAGCCAGAACGCCGTGGCGAAATAACTGGAGCTGGACGTCGCGATCACCGTCTTCAGGGTATAGTCGTCGACTGCCCGGTTGCCCACGAACGTCAGCCCGCGGACCACACGCTCAGGTTCCTGTTGCGCTGGGAGCGGGCGGGCCGCCAGCGCGCATAGAGCGCCGAGGGCGATTGTATGGGCGAAACGCAATTGACGCTGTGTTTTGGGCTCCGTATGTTGGCCGGCCACCACCCTGACTGTCAACCTTTTCGACACCAGACTTGATGCCCCGGTTCCGCCATTTCCTCATCGTCTTGCCCGCGCTCGCCGCATGCGCCGGAGAGTCCCGGTCATCGGCGCACGCGCCGCTCGTCTACTACGAGAGCTACGACCCGCGCTCGCTCGACCCCGCCCTCTCGACCGACGTCCCGACGGGTGAGATGGTGACGCTGGCGTATGACGGGCTGACGCGATTCGACGTCAATGGACGGTTGCAACCTGCACTGGCCGATCGCTGGACCAGCGACGCGCGTGGCCTGCGTTACGTCTTCCACCTGCGTCCTGGCATCCGCTTCGCCGACAGCACCCCCGTCACCGCGGCCGCCGTGCGCACGAGCTTCCTGCGGGTGCTCGACCCGAAATCCACCGGCGGACGCGCCTGGCCGTTGCTGCCGATCCGCGGCGCAAAGGAATACGCCGCCGGGACGGCACAGCAGGTTTCCGGCCTCGAGGTCGTGGGCGACACTGCGATGGCCCTGACGCTCGAACAGCCGCTCGCGGTGTTTCCCAAGTTTCTCGCGATGCCGGTCGCCTCGATCGTCGCGCCGCAGTCAGGCGCGCGGGACGTCCAGACGATCGGCACCGGGCCCTGGAGGTTGGTGAGCTGGGCCCACGACGACGCGCTGCGCTTCGCCAGAAACCCGGCGTACTGGGACACACCGGCCCAGGCGGAATCGCTCGTCGTCCGCATCATCCCCGACCAGCTGGTGCGTGCCGCCGAGCTCGAGGCCGCCCGTCTGGACGTGGTCGAGGTCCCCTTCGGCGAGACGGCCGCGTGGCGTGCGCGTCACGCCGCGTGGCTGCAGGAGAAGCCGGCGCTGCGCGCCGTCTACATCGCGCTCAATACCCGTCGCGGCCCGTTGCGCGACGTGCGTGTCCGGCAGGCGATCAACTACGCCGTCAACGTCCCGCAGATCCTGGCGACGGTCTACGGCGGCCGTGGGATCCGCGCCCGCGGCGCCATCCCACCCAGCCTCGCTGGTAGCGACACGACCCGTGAGGCGTACCCCTACGACCCGGCGCGGGCGCAACAGCTCCTCGCCGCGGCTGGGGTCGCCGCCGGCACGTCGCTCGAGCTGTGGCGCGCCGCGGACAACGAGACGCTGGGGCGTGTGGCGCAGGCGGTGCAGGCGGACCTGGCACAGGTCGGCATTCGGATCGAGATCGTCGCGCGCGACGCCTCGAGCCAGCGCGCTGCGGCCCGAGCGGGCAACGCCGACATGGCGATCCTCGACTGGTGGGCCGATTACCCCGACGGCGACGACTTCCTCTTTCCTTTGTTCTCGAGCACCAGCTTCGGCGCGGGGGGCAACTACGCCTTCTACTCCGATCCCGCGACCGATGCGCTGCTGCTCGAGGCGCGGCGCACCCAGGACGACACGGCTCGCGAACGATTGTACCGCAGCATCGATGAACGCGTCTACCGCGCGGCGCCCTGGCTATACCTATGGTTCCCGGTCGATTTGTGGGCTCAATCGCCACGCATCAACGGGTGGGAGCTGCCCGTCATCTTCAATGGGCAGCGCTGGACCGGCGTGCGGCGCGCGCCCGCGCCGTGACACGCGCGCTGGGCCGGCGGCTGTTGCTCCTCGTGCCGACGCTCGGCGGCGTGCTGGTCGCCGCTTTCGTCCTGCTCAATGTCGCGCCGGGGGACCCCGTCCAGGCGATGGTGGGAGAGCGCGCCGACTCCGCCACTATCGTGCGGCTGCGGGCGGAACTGCACCTCGACGACCCCCTGCCCCTGCGCTTCGGTCGCTACGTCGCCGGCCTGCTGCATGGCGATCTCGGCCGCTCCTACATCACCGGCCGCCCGATCGCCCAGGACCTGGCCGAGCGGTTCCCCAAGACCGCACAGCTCGCACTCGCGGCGATGAGCTTCGCCGCCGTCGTCGGGATCTCGCTCGGCGTCGTGGCGGCCGTGCGCCCCGGCGGGTGGGCCGATCGCCTCGCCCGGCTGACGGCCTATCTTGGGGTGTCGTTCCCGGTTTACTGGGTGGGCCTGCTGCTGGTGCTGTTGTTCGCGGTCACGCTGCGCTGGCTGCCGCCGTCGGGATCGGGCGGGCTCGCGTACCTCATCCTCCCCGCGGCGACGCTCGGAATGCGGTCGGTCGCGGTGCTGGCCCGCATGACGCGCGGCGCGATGCGTGAGGCCCTGGGGAGCGACTTCACCCGCACGGCGCGGGCCAAGGGGGCGCCGGAGCGCGTCGTGGTGCTGCGCCACGCCCTGCGCAATGCGCTGATCCCGGTGATCACCGTGCTGGCGCTCGATACCGGCAGCTATCTCACCGGGAGCCTGTTGACCGAGTCGATCTTCGCCTGGCCGGGGCTGGGGCGCTATGTCCTCACGGCGATCGAGAAGCGCGACCTCCCGGCGGTCCAGGGCGCCATACTGTTCATGTCGGTGTTGTTCGTCCTCGTCAACCTCTTCGCGGACCTGCTGTATGCGAAAGCTGATCCTCGCATCGCTTACGATTAGCGGCGCCCTCGCCGCGACGCGC
>DATFSB010000564.1:0-9646 GCA_035262825.1 Gemmatimonadales bacterium
ATGCTGCGGCGACTTCGACAGCAGGAGGAGGCGCGCCGATTCCAGCGTCGACGCCGCCACGATCACCGTCTTCCCCTTCGCTTCGAGCGACTTCTTGGTCACGCTGTCGACGAACGCGACGCCGCGGGCCTTCCCGGTGACGCGATCGACCAGCACCTCGTGGCAGGTCGAATTGGTGCGCAGCGTCAGGTTGCCGGTGTCCATCGCCGGATAGATGAGACCCGTCGGTGAGTCGAACGCCGCATGGATATCGCAGCCGCCGGGTCGGCGGTTGCACGCGCCGCGGCCGAAGCAGTGGCTGCGGTACTTGTTCTTGACGCCGTCGGTCGTGACGCCGGCGCGATACGGCGTCAACACGCGCCCCATCCCTTTGAGCTTCTGGCGCAGCTGCACTTCGGCGAGGTTGAGCTTCACGGGTCGCTGGAACAGGCTGTCCGGCAGGTGCGGCAGGTTTTCCTTGTGACCGGAGATGCCGAGATAAGTGTCGACTTTGTCGTAGTAGGGCTCGATATCGGCATACGAGATCGGCCAGTCCTCCCCGTAGCCGTCGTGCGTCTTCCCTTTGAAGTCATAGTCCGACAGTCGCAGCGCCAGGCGTCCCCAGATGTTGGTCTTGCCACCCAGCAGCCGCGCCCGCACCCAGGCGTACTTGGTCCCGGTGTAGGGGTGCTCCTTCTCGTCAACCAAGATGTTCTTGACGTAGTCCGATCCACCCCAGCCGCCGACGTACGAGTACACGTGACGAAACGCGCTGCCTCTCGCATAGGGCGGTTTGCGGATCTGGTATTCGTTGAACGAGAGAGCGTGGTTGCCGGGAGGGAAGTCGCCGCGACGCGGGTGATCGTACGGCCATTGCATCGATCGCAGCTCGGCATTGATGTCGATTCGCTTTCCCGCCTCGAGCAGCAGCACCTTGAGACCGAGGTCGGTCAGGACGTGTGCCGCCATGCCGCCGGCGGCTCCCGACCCGACGACGATGGCATCGTAGGTCTTGGTGAGGTCGACTTCTTGATCAAGAGGTGGCGCAACCTTGACCAGGGTCATCTGGGGCTTCCTCCATGGCCGCTGTTCGAACGCCTGGGGTCCCACACCGCGACACCGACCCGCGAGTCCGCCGAGCCGTAGTAGAGGTACCAGCGCCCGTGGAATGGCACCAGACCTTCCACGAACGTCGTTCCCTCGGGGTACTGCCCGGTCCGCTCGTAGGGCTCCGTCGGCTTGATGAACGGCTCCGCGGAGCGGGACAGCAACTTGATGGGATTTGTCGAATCGAAGAGCGCTTGTCCAGCGGTGTAGACGCGAGCGGGCAGCGTGGCGACGCCGATCGAGCCGCTGTTCCCCGCGTTGTAAATCAGAACGATTCCCTGCGCGGTGAGGATTGCGGGAGGACCGGCCTCGACGAGCCAGGAATCGAAGTACCCGGGCCGCGGCGTGAGGACCTTCACCAACTTTCCGTCGCCATCCTCGAGCGGGGTCCAATCGAGCAGGTTGTCCGACGTTGCAATCAGCACCTCGGGGACGTTGAAGTACATCCAGTACGTCCCATTCACCTTCGTCGCCACGAGCCGATCCCCCACGGCACGGGCGAGAATCGCCCCCGACTTCGACTCCATGTTCAAGTATTTGCCGGAACGGCTGGCGGCGAACGCCGGGCCGTGCTTCGTCCAATGCGTCAGATCGGGGGACGTGGCCACGGCGAGCCGGGGAACCTGCCGGTTCCACTGCGTATAGGTGAGGACGTAGCCGCCATCCTCCGTCTCGACAATGCGCGGGTCCTCGACGCCGCCGGGCCATTCGTAGGGCCGCTGAGCGTCGCTGTCCGGGAAGAGCACCGGCGCCGTGCCCCGAGTAAAGCGCAGCCCATCAACACTTTGCGCCAGACCGATGCGCGACGTGTGGCCGCCGATCTTGAGCTCCCCGCTCGCGTCCTCCGCGCGGTAGAGCACGAAAACCCGGCCGTCACGCACCGCAGCGGCAGGATTGAACGTCGCCGTCGCCTCCCAGGAGACGCCCGGACGAGGCATGATGATTGGGTTGACGTCGTTGGCCTTCATGAAGGGGCCGAGCATCCACGGCTGTTGCGCGGCGACGGGCCGCTGCCCTGCGGCGCACAGCAGGACAAGCGAGAACGTCGTATACTGTAACATCACACCTATGCGACGGCTCGTTCTGCGCGTGATCCCGTGCGCCGGTCTCGTGGCCGGATTTCTTTCAGGGTGCGCCCATCCCCGGAGCGGCAGCGCGCACCAAGTCGCCGACACCACACACGCCCGAGACTCGAGCTTTGGTGGGGCTCCGCGGCGAGAAGTCGTGACCTCGAAGGACATCACCAACGACCCCAGCCAGCCGGTCGAACAGGCGCTGGCAGGTCGGTTCCCCGGCGTCGAGGTGAATCGGACCCCCGACGGCGGCGTCGCCGTGCGGATCCGCGGCGGCTCGTCAATCATGGCGAGCAACGAGCCGCTGTACGTGATCGACGGTGTCGAGATCGCCCCCGGACCGAACGGCGCCCTCACCGGCATCAATCCGTACGACATCGACTCGATCGAGGTGCTGAAAGACGCTACCAGCACCGCGATGTACGGATCGCGCGGGTCCAACGGGGTCATCATCATCAAAATGAAGAAGCCCCCAACGCATTAGTGAGCCCGCGCCGTGCGAAACACGAGCGGCGCATCGTTGTTACGTGAAACCACGTAAATGAATCCCGTCCGCGTCCTCACCCGCTTGATATCGCGCGCCTGCCCCGGAACGGAAAACCCGCTCTGCTGCACTTCCAGCGGCACATAGTCACCATTGCCGTTGCCCCGTAGGAGCAGTCCGTAGCCGGCACTCATCCGCCCGATCTCCGGCTTCACCCCCTCGAAGTTCCCCGCGACGAGGAGATCGGTCTTGCCGTCGCCATCGACGTCCTGCGGGAGCACCGCGTAGATCGGGGCGATCTGCGCCTCGCGCGGCAAAGGGACGAGCGTGAATGAGCCGTCGCCGTTGTTGCGCACCAGCGCCGACCCGAACGTCTGCCCCTGCTTGAAGATCGCCCCTTGCAGCTGCGCGGATGTGAAGATGTCCTTCACCGTCTGGCGCGCATAATCCTTGTAAGTGAGATACCGCAGCCGCAGCGACGGGATCGCCTTGAGGAAGTCGTCGCGCAGCTCGAGCGGATAACTCACGCCATGGTTGTAGACGGAGAGGATCTGCTGGTCAGTTCCATTCCCCGCGAAGTCTTTCACGTACATCGTCACTGGCTCGGTTACCGTGGCCTGAAATCGCGTGTTGAGACCCAGATTGCCGGCGATGAAGTCGACGCGTCCATGACCGGTGAAATCACCGGCGACGATGCGATTCCACCAGCCACTGCTTTGCTCCAGCCCTCGCGTGGCTTGCCGCACCAGCCTGCCGCCCCCGGCGTTGTGGAAGATCGTGATTGGCATCCACTCGCCGACGACGATCAGATCGGGGCGGCCGTCGCCATCGACGTCGCGCCACACGGCATCGGTCACCATCCCGGCGTGAACCAGATCCGGCGCCAGACGGGCGGTCACGTCAGTGAAATGACCGTGACCGTCGTTCTGCAGCAGCATGCTCCGGGGATCGGCGCCGTAATGCCACGGCACGACGCGTCCGCCCACGAACAGGTCGATATCTCCGTCTCCGTCGAAGTCCGTCGCGGCAACGGGTGACCCGCTGACGTCTTCGGTGGGGAGGGCGCCGGCCGCTTTGTGGAAGCGCCCGTGCCCGTCGTTGAGGTAGAGGCGGTCCTGGAGCGGCGGGGTCATCGGCGAAAATTCGTTGCCGCCGCTCACGACGTAGAGGTCGGGACGGCCATCGCCATTGGCGTCGAAGAACACGGCGCCCAGGTCTTCGGAGATCGAATCCAGCTCGAACAGGCCGGGATTGGAGCGGACGAAACGGCCGTTCGGCTGCTGGATCAGCAGTGCGCCGGCCTGGTATTTCGCCCCTCCGATGAAGATGTCGTCCAGGCCATCGTTGTTGACGTCGGCGACGGCGAGGTCCGGCCCGTCGATCGAGACCAGCTTGGGGATGAGGGGCTCGCGGTTGAAATCGTCGAACGCGTCTTCTTTGTGGACGAAGGGGAGTGCGACTTGATTCGTGACATCCATCAGCATCGGCACCGCCGGCCTCGCCCCCTTGCCCCCTCTCCCCCTCGCTGCGCTCGGGGCAGGCTCTTCGGGAGAGGGCGGACGAGTGGCAGAGCCTTGTCCGATGACCAAGCGCTGGTTGGCGGCGACGTTGTTGAGTGTCGATACGCGGCCGTCGGGCCATTCGACCGCCACGCTGCGCACCGTGTCAACCTTGCCCAGGCCGAACGTCAGCACGTAGTCGACGCTCGACTGGAATCCGCGTGACGGCTCCTCTTCCTGGTACAGCGTCTGTCCGCTGGTCTCGACCGCCACCTTGGCCCCGATGGCGAACCGATTGGGGCCCTCGCCCTCGAGCTTGACCTGCAGGTAGTGATTCTCGGGGAGCACCGTGCGGGCGTTGTTGCGGTAGATGAAGGCTTCCTGGTTGATGTTGTTGACGACGAGATCGGGCGCGCCGTCGCCGTCCAGGTCGCCGTACGCCGCGCCGTTGCCGAAGCTCGGCTGGGCCAGGCCCCACGCCGCGGTCTGATTGGAGAAACGGTAATCGCCCTCGTTGCGAAAGGCGTAATGCACCAGCGGCGTCGACGTCATCTTCCCGATCAGGCCCAGGAAGTCGACGTGTTTGCCGCGCATCGCGTCGCGCATCGTCTGGTCGTTCGCCAGGAACGAGAGGTAATCCTGGGCGGTCAGGTCGCGCGCGATGCCGTTGGTCACGTACAGGTCTTTCCTGCCATCGAGATCGAGGTCGGCGATCAGCGCGCTCCAGCTCCAGTCGGTGCTGGCCACACCGGCCATCTGCCCGATCTCGCTGAACGTGCCGTTGCCGTTATTGCGCTGCAGCACGTCGCGCGTGTACTGATGATTGAAGCCCTTCAGGACGTTGGCCTGCTGCTGCTCCCAGGTCTCGAACGACGCCATCGTCTTGAGCCGGTATTCGTCCTCCGGCAGCATGTCGACGACGAACAGGTCGGGCCAGCCGTCGTTGTCGATGTCCGCGGCGTCGAGCCCCATCGAGGCGTAGCTGGTCGACGGCATTTCCTGCTCCTGCACTTCCCGGAAGGTGCCGTTGCCGTTGTTGAGGTACAGGTAGTCGCGCTCGAAAAAGTCGTTGGACACGTACAGGTCGGGCCAGCCATCGCGGTTGAAATCGCTCACCGCCACGCCGAGGCCGAGGCCGATCTCGCTGCCGTAGACGCCGGCCGGCGCGCTCACGTCTTCGAAGTGGCCGCGCACGTTGTGGTAGAGTTTGTCGCCGCCGAACGAGTCACGCACAGCGCGGGTGTTTTGCTCGCCCATCGTGACGACGGGCCTGGGCGAGTTGTTGACCACGAACAGGTCGAGGGAGCCGTCCTTGTCGTAATCGAAGAACGCGGCGTGCGTCGTCCAGCCTTCGTCGGCGATGCCATAGGACGCCGCCATTTCCTTGAAGGTGGGAACGCCGCGCGCATCCAGCCCCTGGTTGATGAATAGCTCATTGGCGCGCTGGGCCGGGTCGGCCTTGCCCGCGTGGCAGACGTAGAGGTCGAGCAGGCCGTCGCCGTTGACGTCGGCGATCGTGACCCCGGTGGTCCATGGCTTCGTGCTCTTCAGTCCGGCCTCGGCGGTGACGTCACGGAACTGAAATTTCCCCTCGTTCAGATAGAGCTGGACGCCCCCCTGATTAGACGAGAGCACGATTTCGGGCAGCCCGTCCCCGGAGAGGTCGCCGAGGGCAACGCCGCCGCCGTTGTAATAGTTGCGATAGGTGAAGACGTTGAGGTCGCGGGTGTCGTTGAGGCGATTCTCGAAGCGGACGCCGGTGTAGCTGGACGGGAGCAGCGTGAACAGCCGTCCGCTGACGGGCGGGGCGCTCGCAGGCGGGCGTTCGACGCCGGAGCAGCCGACCCACAGTGCGGCGGTCAGAACACAGAGGGGCGCGGCGAACCGCGCCCCTCCGTCCTCCGTCATACCCTTCAGACCCTCAGACCCTTCTCAACCTTCCGCTCAGTACCCAGGGTTCTGCACGAGCTTCGGGTTGGCGTCGATCTGCGCCTGCGGAATCGGCATCAGGACGTGGAAATCGCCCTGCGACACCTTCCCGCCGGCGATTCCCGATGCGGCGTCGGTCCGGGCGGTGTAGCCGCCGAACCGGATCAGGTCCTGCCGCCGTTTGCCCTCTCCCAGCAGCTCGAACAGCCGCTCGTTGAGGATCGTCGGCCGATCAGCCGTCGCGAGTGGCGCCGCGACCGGGGCGGTACGGTTACGCAGCGTGTTGAGATCCACCAGCGCCCCTGCCGCATCGCCCGACTCGAGCTTGGCCTCGGCCCGGATGAGATAGATCTCGCCCAGCCGGAACAGGGCGTAGTCGTTGCCGTTGTTCTGCTGCACGTGCGCCGGGTCCGCCGGCCACTTGTAGATGCGCGGCCCCTGACCTTCGGTCGCCGAATGGATGTCGGGGATCGAGTCGGTAAAGACGAGCGGGTTGCCCGCGCGATCGTTCACCGGCTGATTAAAGTTCGCCGACTGCGGGTCCAGATTGACCTGTGGTCCCTGGAGGACGACCTGGCGCCGCTTATCCGCCGGGTCGAACGTGAGGTACGTCTGCGCCAGCATCGCGAAACCGTTCCACGGGGTCGGGTTGAACTGACTGTAATGCAAGACCGACATGACGTCGCCCATTCCCAGCCCATCCGCCGGGATGAACTTGACAACGAAAATGTTTTCCGGCGAAGTAGCGTTGTCAAAGCGGAAGCTTTGCGGGAACGAATCCGCCAGGCGGTAGTTGCCGGAGTTGATGATGTTGCTCGCCATGACGATCGCCTGCGCGCAGGCATCTCCGCCCGTCACGGCGATCCCCGAGCAGGTGTTGTAGCCCGTGGCGTTGATGCCGCCCGCCGCGCCGTCCTTCGTGAATACCCCGGCGTTCAGGTACATGTTGGCCAGAATGGCGTCCACCGCTCCCTGCGTGACGCGCCCGTTCTCCGCCTGCGGCCGGGTGGCCGGCAGGTCGGGGCGGGCTGCAAGCAGCTGCGCCTCGATGAAGTCGAACACTTCGCGGCGCGTGTTGCGCGCACTCAATCCGACCTCAGTCGTCGTGTCGATCGCTACGCCGCCGAAGAAGTCCATCAGGACGTAGTAGTAGTACGCGCGGAGTACCCGGGCCTCCGCGACGAGCGCTGCTTTCCCCGGTATGTTGGCGCCCTGGATCGCGGCGAGGAACAGATTGGTGTTCGCCACACCCTGGTACGGGTTGTTCCACACGCCGTTGAAGAAATTGGCCGTCGCCGCGCTGGTCGGCGTCCAGGTCATGTTGTGCAGGTCGATCCACTGGCCGTTGTCGTACCAGTCGGAGCCGCGGGTCGGCACCACCTCTTCATCGGTGGTGATTTCGCTGACGTCGTAGATGCCGCCTTCCGGTGCGATCGTGCGCAGCTGCGCGTAGACGCCGGCGAGGCCTGCTTGCACTTCCTGCGGGTTCCGGAAAAAGTTTCCCGGAGTGATCAAGCTGGGCGGGTTTTCGTCCAGGTTGGTGCATCCCAGCGCCAGGAGCGAGACCAGGCCCGCTGCGCCGATCGATACTCTGAAAAGTCGGTTCATGGGTCTGTCTCCTAGAACGTGAACCGCACGCCGCCGGTGATCGTCCGGGGCCGCGGATAAGTGAGATAGTCTTCGCCCAGAGTCCCGAGACCGCCTTCGGTGAAGACTTCGGGGTCGAGACCCGAGTACCCGGTCAGGAGGAGCAGGTTGTCGGCAGACACATAGATCCGGGCGCTGCGCGCAGAACGCGTCAGCAGCGGCAGGTTCAGGTCGTACCCGACCGTGATGTTCTGCAGCCGGACGAACGAGGCCCCCTCCACCCAGCGGGAGGAAAAGATCGCCGGCTCGTGAATGCCCGTCGGATCGGTCAAGGCGGGCCGCAGGAAGTTCTTGTCCTGGAGAGCGTCGGACTTGGTGGAGTAGACGAGCGCCGTGTTGTTGAACACGTCCTGACCCACGGCCGCCCGAACCAGGAAGCTGATATCGAACCGGCCCCAGGTCGCATCGCTGTGCAGGCCGATGGTGAAGTCAGGGTTCGCGTGACCGATCACCTCGTAGTCCGCCGCCGCAGGGCCGCCGCCACCCACCGTTTGCCCATTGGTGCAGCCGGGTGTGGCCGACGTGCACTTGAACAGCTGATGCCCTTGTGGATCCCAGCCGACGAACACCGGCCCGAAGAACGTCCCGATCGGCTGTCCGGGCATGAGGCGCTCGGAGAACTGGTTCGACTGCCCTTGTCCACTGACGGAACCGGTTTCGATGAACGCACCCGGGGCCGATAGCTCGTCGACGACCGTACGATCAGCCGCGAAGACAAGGCCCGCACGCCAAATGAGCCCCGGCTTCGAAACGACCACGGCGTCCAGTGCGGCTTCGAGCCCGTGTCCGCTCAGCTTACCGACGTTGAGCAGCTGGTCGGGCCGCAGCGCCGGCTGCGGCACGGTGATCGTCAGCAACAGGTCCTTCGTGTTCTTGTGGTAGTACTCGATGCTCCCCGACAGCCGGTTGTGGAACAGACCGAAGTCGACTGCGCCGTCGACCTGAGACGTCTGCTCCCACTTCAGGTTGGGGTTGCCGTTGCTCGCCGCCAACACCCCGCCCTGTGGCGCGTCACCAAACGGGTACGTGGCGCCCGTACTACCGGCCAAGGTGATCAACGAGGTGTAAGGGCCAACGCCCGGGTTGCCCTGCAACCCCCAGCCGAGCCGAATCTTGAAGTCCGAGAACGGCGTGTTTTCCATGAACGACTCGCGCTTCAAGTTCCACGACGCCGAAAGGCCCGGGAACGCCGCCCACTTGTGCCCCACGGCGAACTTGGACGAGCCGTCGTAGCGCAACACGCCGGTCACGAAGATCCGGTCCTGGTACCCGAAGTTGGCTCTCCCGAAGAAGGAGACGAGCCGGCTCTCTTCGGCATACGAGTAATCGGTCCGTGTCTGCGCGGCGTTCAGGTTGTTGAAGCTGAACGCGTCGGTGAAGAAGCCGATGCCTTGGGCCGTGACCGAGTTGTCCTTGAACTTGCTGTACTCGTATCCACCCACGATATCGACGGAATTCCGGTCACCGAACGTGGTCTGGTAGTTGAGCTGGCTCTGGAACGTCTGCGTCGAGTTATCGAGACCGGCCACGCGCGCGAGTCCACCACCCAGCGCAACGCCCACCGGGTTGGCGGCCGGGTAATACTCCTGCCGCTGTCCATTGGCGTGATCCAGCCCGACGTTAATCCGCGCGGTCAGCCCCGGCCGCAGATCAAAGTCAACACTGGCGTTCGCCAGCGTGCGGTTGGTCTGCCCAAGATTCGTGATCTGGTTCGCGAGCGCCACCGGGTTACGCGTGGAGGTTCCGCCGATCTCGTAATAATGGGTTCCGGTCGAATCGGTGACCGTGATCGGCTGCGTGGGGTTGAAGGTCGCGACGTTCTGGAACACCCCGCCTTCGAACCCGCCGAACCCGCCCTCATAGGTGAGGTAGGTGTTGTTGACACGCGACGTGGTGACGTTCACCCCGACGCGCAGGCGGCCGTCCAG
>DATFSB010000565.1:0-5280 GCA_035262825.1 Gemmatimonadales bacterium
GCGCACTTCGCGCAGCATCTCGCCGCGGCGCACCGAGTCGATCCACGGCGTGCCGCCTTCGACGGTCGGGGCGGCGGGCTTGAGGCTCGACAACACCAGCGTGACAACGAGGATCACGCCGGCGGCGATGCCGACCTGCCACAGGCGGCGTCGATTCTTAACGGGGGCGCGGGCAATGTCCAAGAAAGCGTTCTCGGTCGTCGGTTATCGGCTATAAGTAGAAGGCCACGATTCGCACTGGGACAAAGCAGAGTGTATGCCACATCCCCAGCTCGGAAGCGTTTGATAGAAGAGAGGTTACGAAAGGTTGCGATGGCGGAACTGCGCGAAGGTGGGAATCCGCGTCCCGGAACCGGACAGTTTCTCGGTCTACCTCGAGCGCCCCTTTGCGATCGGCCGCAGCAGGGCACAACACTCCCCTGGTCGATTGTTGGCGACGACCTGGTAGCCGGTAAGACCCGCTCCCGTCTTGAATCCGTGGACCAGCGAGCGATTCATCCCGCACACGAGGTCCTTGTGGGTGCGCGCGAGCGCGTCGAAGGGGCAGTTGCGCAGCACGATCGTCCCATCGGAGCCGGTCGACGGCTCGTAACCGTGACGCACGAGGACGCTCACGAAGGCACGCCGGCCCCGCTTGCGACGCTGGGCGGCGAGCCGACGGCCGACGCGGCGGGCGACCCGTTCCAGCAACGTCTTTGCCCGCCCCCCTGTAAACGTCTCCGCGAATAACTCGGCGGCGAGCTCATATTCCCGCGGCGGCAACGAGACCGTCAGCTGCTCACGGGCGCGGCGGTAGAGTTTCGCGGGCCGTCCGGCCCCGGGCCCACTCCGCCCTCTGAGCCGGCGGTAGGTGACCTCCAGCAGTCCGTGTTGAACCAGCTTGTCGAGATGGAACGCAGCGAGGGCGCGGGACACGCCGACGCTGCGCGCGGCCTGGTCGCGGCTCGTCTCCGTCCCGCGCTCAACCACCAGAAAGTACAAGGCCCGGCGCACCGGGTCCTCGAGCGCCGCGATGCGGGACAGTGTTCGGGTGATTTCGGTCCCTGACATGCGCTGAAACATACCGCGCCGCCGCTCCGTGGGAACCCCCCTCCAGAGATCCAGGGTTAATAAAACAAGCGTATATTAGTTTTAGAAGCGCGGCGGAAACCCCCACCCTCCTTTCGAGAGGATTGCCATGATTCCGATTCTCGCTGCAGCAGTGCTCGCCGCTGGCGCGAGCGGCCCTGTTCGCGTGCCGGCCCCCCCGGCCCCCCCGGTTCCCCGGGCCGAGTTTCACGACGCCATGCGCAAGCTGTGGGAAGACCATGTCACCTGGACCCGGCTGTACATCGTGAGCGCCGCCGCGGGAATTGCCGACGCGGACCAGACGGCGCAGCGCCTCCTCAAGAACCAGGCGGATATCGGTGACGCGATCGTCCCGTATTACGGGGCAGCTGCCGGAACAGGCCTGACCGCCCTCCTCCGCAGTCACATCCTGACCGCAGCGAAAATCATCGCCGCGGCCAAGAGCGGTGATACCAGCGTCGTGCGCTCGGCGTCACAGGCCTGGTATGCCAATGCCGACAGCATCGCCGACTTCCTGAGCACGGCCAATCCGCAACAGTGGCCGGCCGCCACGCTGCGGGACGGGATGCGCATGCATCTCGACCTGACCCTGAAGGAAGCGACCGCACGCCTGCACGGCGACTGGGCCAACGACATCGCGGCCTACGATGCCATTCACCTTCACATTCTTCAGCTGGCCGACCTGCTCAGTAACGGAATCATGCGGCAGTTCCCCGGTCGCTTTCACTAATTCCACCTCGATATCCAGGAGACCGACATGCCGTTCGGCACCTTCATCAACGCGATACCCGCGCCCGTCTTCATGGTGATTCACCTCGCGGGGCTGGCCATTGGGGCATACTTCGCGCGCCGGGCGTTTGCAGCGAACGCAAGCGACCTGGGCTGGGCCTTCGCACTCTACGCCCTGGCCGAGCTGAGCTACTTCACCTACCACATGGACTGGACCGTCTTCCTCTTCGCCCACACAGTGAGCGAAGTGCTCGACCTCGTCGCGTTCATCCTGCTGTTCCTGGGGTTGGTGCGTCGCGGGCTGGCGGGGGCCCGCCGGTGAACCGCTGGTGGCTGGTCCTGGCCGCAGGCGTCCTCGGGGCGACTTGCGCCCGGGCCGGCGGTGGCGCGAACCCGGTGGCGGTTGACCGGGTGGAGCTCCCCCCTTCGTATCTGTTCCGCCCGGCGGCGATCACCGTGGGAGCCGGTACGGGAGTGACCTGGGTCAACCATGATCACTTCACCCACTCGGTGCGCTTGCTCGACGATAGCGGCACGATTCGGGTGCTACGGCCGGGAGACAGCGTCACCGTTTTGTTTGCGGCACCCGGCGTGCATCACTACGATTGCTCATTCCACCCGCGGGACATGCACGGGACAGTAACCGTCACCCCGAAGCCCTGAATGGACCATTCTGATGCCTGACTACTCATACCTCATCGTCGGCGGCGGCATGACGGCGGATGCCGCCGCCAAAGCCATTCGCTTCGCGGACCCCAGAGGATCGATCGGCATCGTGAGCGCCGACCCGCATCCTCCCTACGACCGGCCGCCGCTCTCCAAGGCCCTGTGGAAAGGCGAGCCGGAAGAGAAGATCTGGCGCCACACCGACGCGACTGGCGCGGTGCTGCACCTGGGCACCCGGCTGACGGGGATCGATCCGCGCGGCAAGCGCGCCTCCGACGCGAACGGCGAGACCTATGGCTACGGCAAGCTGCTGTTTGCGACCGGCGGCACGCCGCGGCGGCTGAAGCTCGATTCCGAGCAGATCATCTACTTCCGTACGTATGACGATTACCGGCGGCTCCGCGCCCTGGCGCAGGAACAGCTGCGCTTCGCCGTGCTGGGCGGCGGTTTCATCGGCTCGGAGATCGCGGCGGCGCTACGCATGGCGGGACGGGAGGTGGTGATGCTGGTCCCCGAGGACGGCGTCGGTGCCCGCGTCTATCCGCCGGACTTGTCCCGCTCGTTGAACGACTACTACCGTGAGAAGGGCGTCGACCTGCGCACCGGCGACGGCCTCGCCGGTCTGACGCCGCGCGGCGGCAAGGTGATCGTGAAGACAACCGGCGGTAAAGATATTCCGGTGGACGTCGTGGTGGCGGGTCTCGGCATTACACCGAACGTCGACGTTGCCGAGCAGGCCGGTGTGCACGTCGACAACGGCATTGTGGTCGATGAGATGCTGCGCACCGATGTTCCGGACATCTACGCCGCGGGCGATGTCGCCAACTTCTTCAGTGCCGCGCTTGGCAACCGGGTCCGCGTGGAGCACGAGGACAACGCCAACACGATGGGGGCCGCGGCCGGCCGGTCGATGGCGGGGCACGAGGAGCCGTATCACCACCTCCCCTTCTTCTATTCTGATCTGTTCGAGCGGGGCTACGAGGCCGTCGGCGAGCTCGACGCACGGCTCGAATCGTTTGCCGACTGGAAGGACCCCTTCAAAGAGGGCGTGATCTATTACCTCAAAGGCGCGCGCGTGCGCGGTGTGTTGCTCTGGAATGTGTGGGGCAAGGTCGATGAGGCGCGGAAGTTGATCGCGGAGCCAGGGCCTTTCGCACCGGAGAGTCTGCGAGGTCGCTTGTAACTATCTTGGGGCCCATGATCAGACCCTGGTCCCTGCTGCTTCTCTTTTTGATTCCATCGACCATCGCATCACAAGGCGCCGGCATCTTCGCCCCGGACTCGATCAAGCAGACGATCGCGGCGGTCCGGATCGAGACCGATCTGCGCATCGACGGCGTGCTGAACGAGCCGGAATGGAGCCTGGCGAAGCCGTCTCCTCACTTCACGCAGGTCGAGCCGCACCAGGGCGCGCCGTCCGACTTCGCAACTTCGGTCCGGGTGCTCTATAACAAGCAGTTCCTGTACGTCGGAGTTTTCTCACAGGACCCGGCGGGGAAGAAGGCGATTCGGGCGACCGACTTCAAACGCGACTTCGATTATCTGGCGCACGACCTCGTCACGCTCACCTTCGACGGCTTCAACGATCGACGCAACGCCATGTGTTTCGCCACCAACGCCTATGGGGTGCAACGGGATTACCTGGCGTTCGACGATCTCTACTTCGACATCGACTGGGACGGGCTGTGGCGTGTGCGTACCACGCGGACGGATTCCGGCTGGTACGCCGAGATCGCTATCCCGTGGCAGACCCTGCGGTATCCGAAGACGGGGGATTCGCTGCAGAGCTGGGGCTTCAATGTGTATCGCAACCGCAGGCTGACCAACGAAATCTCCGCGTTTTCCCCGTTTCCGCGCGTGTTCGGCGCCTCGCGCATGGAGTACGCCGGCCGCCTCACCGGGCTCGAGCCGCCGCCCCCGAAGCCGAACGTGCGGGTGCAGCCCTATGTCCTCACGCAGACCGATCGCTCCACGGGGACTCGGGCCACGTCCACGGCAAAGGTCGGGGGAGACCTCAAGTGGGCGATCAACTCGAGCGACGTCCTCGACCTCACAGCCAACACCGATTTTGCGCAGGCGGATGCCGACCTGCAGGTCAACAACGTCTCGCTGTTCTCCGTCTTCTTTCCCGAGCGCCGGCAGTTCTTTCTGGAGAACGCGTCGCTGTTCAGCCCGGCGATCCAGCAGGCGGGAGATGGCTCGGGAGGCTTGATGCACATTCAGCCGTTCTTCAGTCGCACGATCGGCCTCGATGCGACGGGGAACCCCATCCCGATCGTTGCCGGGGCGCGCTTCGTGCGACGCGGCTCGGGGAGCAACTACGGCGCGCTGCTGATGCGGCAGGAGGCGAGTGGCCCGAGTCCGGCGGTCAACCTGTTCGTGGGCCGGTATTCCGGCAATGTGGGACAACGCAGCCGCATCGGCGGGTTGGTGACGGTGAAGAACTCGGACGCGGGCTCGAACGTGACCAGCACGCTCGACGGGCTGATCCGGCTGAGCGAGGCCCAGTCGCTCAACACCATCTTCTCCCACACCGTCACCACCGGAACCAACACCCAGGGCCTGGCGGCGTTCGCGCAGTACTACAACTCGACGACGCACTACAAGATGTGGTTCACGCAATCACTGGCGACGCGAGACTATGACCCACAGATGGGATTCATCTCGCGCACCGATGTGATCGGGACGACGCCGGGGATGAACTGGTACTACCGGGGCAGGCACTTGCCATTCAAGAACGTGTTGCGTGCGTTCGAGCCCGGATTTTTACCGGAGTGGTACTGGCAGGCCTCGAGCGGAAAATTCATCGAGCAGAGC
>DATFSB010000566.1:0-4158 GCA_035262825.1 Gemmatimonadales bacterium
CGCCCCGCGCGCCCGCGCGGCGAGGGCGGCACCGATCACCGCGAGGTTATCGGCTTCCGTGCCCCCGGACGTGAAGATGACCTGGTTCGGCTCGGCGCCTACCGCCTGGGCGACGGCGCGCTTGGCGGTCTCGATCCCCGCTTTCGCGGCGCGCCCGAAGCGGTGCGCCGACGACGGGTTGCCGAACGTCTCCGCGCCGAGGTAGGGCAGCATCGCCTCGAGCACCTCGGGCCGGACCGGGGTGGTGGCGGCATGGTCGAGATAGGTAGTACGGGGAGGCATGGGGGATGGAATCTAATCTATCGGGCGGTCGATGAGGCGGCGGTCAGTGAAGCGGCGGACGATAAATCGGCGGTCGCTCGCTGTCTTGACCGCCGATTCACCGACCGCCCGACCGCCTGTCCGCCTACAAGGACTGCACCCCCAGCGCGAGCACGTCGTCGATCGCCACCGTCTCGTGCGTGAAGAATGGCTCCCCGTACGGTTTGCGGATCAGCGACCCGTAGTGGGCCGACTGGACGCGGATCAGCTCGTACAGGTCCTGGCCGGTGGGGAAGATCTCACCCGCGGCGCGCGCGCCGTCGAACTGCGACGCGTAGCAGCCGATCGCCGCCATCTTCGTCTCGAAGGTGTCGGAGATATCGACGACGAACGTCGGCTTCACCGGATCTTCGCGGTAGGCCAGGGCATACAGGATCTTGAACGGCCGGTGCGGCTCTTCTCCCGCGGTGGGGGCGTACTTCGCGAGCCCCGCGAGATAGCAGGCGTCGCGTCCCAGCTCGGAGGCGATGCGGTGATCGGGATGGCGGCCGACCGGGAAGGGGAGGACGACGACCCGCGGGCGCAGCTCGCGGAGCATGCGGACGATGGCGATGCGCGACGCGTCGTCGTTGGCGAGGTGCGCGTCCTCGAGCCCCGCGTTCTTCCGCAGCGTCACGCCCAGCGTCTTCGCGGCCCGCTCCGCTTCCGCGGCGCGCAGCTCGGCCGAGCCCCGCGTCCCCATCTCGCCCTGGGTGAGGTCGAGAATGCCGACGCGCTGCCCGGCCTTGGCGGCCTTGGCGAGGGTGCCGCCGCAGGTGAGCTCGACGTCGTCGCGATGGGCGGCGATCGCAAGGACGTCCACGGGCTGAGTCACAGTGCGCTCCCGAGGGATTGCGGAATGCGGATTGCGGATTGCGGATTTTCACCGAAAGGTCGATTGCCGCTCGACCCTCCTCCGACATTCCGCATTCCGCAATCCGAAATCCGCAATGTCTTCACTCGTACCTCAGCGCTTCAATCGGATCCAACCGCGCCGCGCGCGTCGCCGGGATCACCCCGAATACCAGGCCGATCATCACCGACACGAGACACGCTACACCTGCGCTCCACAACGGCACGTGCGTCGAGAAGTCGAGCAACCGCTTGAGCACCTCGCCGGTGCCCAGCCCGAGGAAGATCCCGATCATGCCCCCCATGAGGGTCAGCGTCGCCGCTTCGACCAGGAATTGCCACAGGATGGCGCGGCGGGTGGCGCCCAGCGCCTTGCGCAGCCCGATCTCGCGCGTGCGACTCGTGACCGACACCATCATGATCGCCATGACCCCGATGCCGCCGACCATGAGCGCGATGCTCGACAGCACCAGCATCACGAGGAAGAACGCGCCGGTGAGGCTGTCGAAGATGCTCAGCACCTGATCGGAGGTGAGCAGGTCGAAGCTGTTGGGGTCCCCGGCGCGCAGGCCGCGCATGCGTCGCAGCTGCAGCGTCGCCGCGTCCATGGCCCGGCTGATCGGCACGCCCGGCTTCGGCTTGACGAGGATGATGAGGCTGTTGAACTCGTCGATCTTGAAGTTGCGCTGCGCCGCCTCGAACGGGCACACCGCCGCGATCTGGGGCGTGCCGGGGACCTCGAAGATGTTGGTCGGCCGCTGCCACACGCCGATGATCCGGAACGGGTGCCCGCCGATGCGGACGACGCGGCCCAGCGGCGAGATCGACCCGAACAGGCGATCGACGCTGCGCTGCTCCAGCACGACCACCGCCTCGCCGCTGCGCAGCTCCGACTGGATGAACGTCCGGCCGCGCACCAGCTCGCCGCCCAGGATCTCCATGAAGCGGTCGTCGGCGCCGAAGATGCTGAGCGCCTGGGTCCGCTCTCCGCCGACGTCGAAGCGCTGGAACAGCTGCGTCCAGATCGCCGCGTAGTGGATCTCCGGCAGCCGCGCGATCGCCTCCGCTTCCGCCGCGATCAGCTTCGGCCGGATGCGGACCTCCCGCGGCACGGCATCGGGGTTGACGCCGGTGGAGGAGAAGAAGCGCAGCACGCGGAACGTCGTCGGGCCCACGACCTCGAGAGTATTGACGATCTGCTCGCGGAAACCGGCGACGATCGAGGCCATCGCCATCACCGTCGCGATCCCGATGACGACCCCGAGAATGGTGAGCGCCGAGCGCAGCTTGTTGGCCTGCAGCTGGTCGACGGCGATGAACCAGCCTTCGCGGACGGAATGGAGCCGCATCTATTCCTGCCGCAGTGCTTCGATCGGGTCGAGGCGCGCGGCGCGCACCGCCGGGAACACCCCGAACACCACTCCCACAGTGAGCCCGAGCCCGAGCGCCACACCCACCGACCACAACGTGACCCGGGCCGGCAGGGGCGACGCGAGCTGTACCAGTCCCGCGAGCGCCATGCCGGCGAGCAGACCGGCGCAGCCGCCGAGCAGCGACAGCGTGATCGACTCGGCGAGAAACTGGCGCCGGATGTCCTTGCGCGAGGCGCCGAGCGACTTGCGGATCCCGATCTCGCGCGTCCGCTCCGTCACGCTCATCAGCATGATGTTCATGATCACGATGCCGCCCACCACGATGCCGATCACCACCACCGCCGGGACCACGGTGAAGATCACTTTGGTGAGCTTGCCCCAGAATGCGACCAGGCCTTCCCCCGTGTCGATGGTGAAATCGTCCTCCGCCTCCGGGCGCAGCCGGTGCGCGATGCGCATCGCCTCCTCGGCGCGCTGCATGCCGTCGGCGACGCGGTCGGCGGCCGACATCTTGACCGAGATCACCGTCGTCTGGCGGCGGCCGTACATCGCTTCGAACATCGACAACGGCAGCATCACGAAGGCGTCCTGCGACTGGCCCAGCACCGTCCCCTTGCGGTCGATCACGCCCTTCACGCTGAGCTGCTCGCCGTGGATGCGGACCACGTGGCCGACGGCGAACGACGCCGATCCGAACAGCTTGTCGGCGACGTCGTATCCCAGCACCGCGACCGGGCGGCGCTGCTGCTGGTCCACCTCGCTCAGCGGATCGCCGGCGGCGAGGGTGTAGTCCTCGACGACGACGAACTGCGGCGTCACGCCGAAGATGTAGGCGTCGGCGACGCTCTTGTTGCGCCACTGCACGTCGGCGAGCGGCGTCGGCCACCCCGACTGCAGCGAGATCGCTTCGGCGTCGGGGAGCGCGCGCTGCACGTAGGGGATGTCCTCGGGGGCGATGATCGGCCGGCGCTGGATGCGCTTCCATTCCTCGTCATCGATGAACCCGAACTGGATCGGGTCGCGCCGGATCTGGAACGCGTTGACGCCGACAATGGCCCCGGCGAGCCGGTCGCGCACGTAGGCGTTCATCCCCTGGATGACCGCGACCACGGCGACGAGAAAGCCGACGGAGACGATCACGCCGAGCAGCGTGAAGAAGGAACGGAGCTTGTGGCTCCACACGGCCTGCAGCGCCATCACGATGGCTTCGGAGAGACGCATGGCAGGGAAACCTAATTGCGGATTGCGGATTTCGGATTGCGGAGTTCGATCGTCTCTCGACCCTCGTCTTGATATTCCGCAATCCACAATTCGCAATCCGCAATCGTCTTCATTCGTACCGCAACGCCTCCACCGGATCGAGCCGCGCGGCGCGACTGGCGGGGTAGAGTCCGAACCCGACGCCGGTAAAGGCCGACGCCACGAGCGCGACGACGATCGACCACAGCGGCACGTGCGCCGGGATCGGCGTCAGCCGCGCCAGCGCGAACGCGACCAGGCCGCCGACCAGCATCCCGGCGACGCCGCCCACCAGCGTCAGCGTCGAAGCCTCCACCAGGAACTGCCACAGGATCGCGCCCCGCGTGGCGCCGAGCGCCTTGCGCACGCCGATCTCGCGCGTGCGCTCGGTGAC
>DATFSB010000567.1:0-8004 GCA_035262825.1 Gemmatimonadales bacterium
GCGGCGACGTGCTGATCCTGCCCCGTCGTCTTGTCGATATACGACACGCCGCTCGCGAGGCCGCGATCGTTGAGCGTCACCTCGCGCGCCATCGCGTTGGGCACGATCGTGAGCTTGCCGGTCGCCAGCGCGGGCCGCAGCAGCACCGCCGGCGAGGAGAAATTCGAGTTGCTGCGGCAGCCGCGGCCACACTGCCCGCAGTAGTGACAGGCGGAGCGGCCGTTGAGCGGCCGGGTGATGATCGACAACCGCGAGGGGATGCACGTGACGTTGAGCCGGTCAGCCGCCTGTTTCACCACCAGCTCGTAGCAGCGGGGCTTGGGCGGCGGCTGGAAGATCCCGTTTGGCTCGTTGGGGAGGTTTTCGTTCGACCCGAACAGCCCGATCAGCCGGTCGATCCTATCGTAGTACGGCTTGACGTCGTCGTAGGTGATCGGCCAGTCGTCACCGAGGCCGTCGATGCTCTTGCGCCGGAAGTCATAGGGCCCGAATCGCAGCGAAATGCGGCCCCAGTGGTTGGTGCGGCCGCCCAGCATTCGGGAGCGCCACCAGTCGAAGCGGGTCCCGGGGGCCTTGGTGTAGGGCTCGCCCTCGAGCTCGAACCCGCCGATCGAGCCGTCGAACTCCCCGAACTCGTGGTCCTTGGTCGCGGCGCCGCGCCGCGGCGACTGGTACGCCCATTCGAGCATGCGGGAGTTCTCGGTGGAGAACCACAGCGGCCCGGCCTCGAGCAGCACCACGGTGGCGCCGGCCTGGGTGAGGGCGTAGGCCGCCATGCCGCCGCCGGCGCCCGACCCGACGATGCAGACGTCGTAAGGGGATTGTCGCGAGAGAAAGGGCATGCAACCTCGGTGGCCAGTGGCCTGTGGTCAGTGGTCGGTGGCTGCGCGCACTAATGATGGCTTGCTGCTGGCGGATCGGCTACCGGCGGTTTTTCACCGACCACCGGCCACCGATCACTCGTCTAACGCCGTACGAATCTTCTCGGCAAGCTCTGCGAGGGCGAAGGGTTTCTGCAGGTAGCTGCGCCCGTCCAGCGAGAAGCCCAGCGCGGGATCCTGCGCCTCCGGATAGCCCGACATGAACACGACCCGCGTCTCGGGCCGGCGGGCCGTGAGGCGGTCGGCGAGCTGCGGCCCCGACAGGCCGGGCATCACGACATCGGTGAGCAGCAAGTCGATCCGACCGGGGTGCTTCTCCACGAGAGCCAGCGCCTCCTCGGCGTTGCGCACCACCAGCACTTCGTAGCCGAGCCGCGGCAGCCCCTTGGAGACGACGGTGCGGACCTGATCGTCGTCCTCGACCACGAGAATCACCTCGCCGCCCGAGCGGGCGGGCGCCTGCGGCTCGACCGTCTCGTCGCGCGGCAGGACGGCCGGAGCAGCGGGAAGGGAGATCGTGAAGGTCGTGCCCCGGTTCAGCTCGCTCTGCACGTCGATCTGGCCGCCGCTCTGCTTCACGATGCCGAACACCGTGGAGAGCCCGAGGCCGCTGCCCTCGCCCTGCGGCTTGGTCGTGAAGAAGGGATCGAAGATCAGCGGCAACACCTTGGGGTCGATCCCCGTTCCGTTGTCGCTGACGACGAGGTGGACGCGGCGACCGGCGCCGTTGCCGCTCTCCGCGGCGACGCCGTCGGTGACCGTGGTCCGGATCCCCAGCGCCCCGCCGTTGGGCATCGCGTCGCGCGCGTTCAAGGCGAGGTTCATCACGACCTGCAGCATGTGGCCGGGATCGACGAGGACGTCGGGGGTCTTGGGGTCGAGGGCGAGCCTGAGCTCGATGTTTTCGGGCATCAGGCGGCGCAGCATGCCGCTCGCCTCACCCAGCAGCAGGTTGAGGCTCACGGGGACGGGCTGCAGCATCTGGCGCCGGCTGTAGGCGAGAATCTGCTGCGTCAGCTCGGCGGCACGGAACACCGCGCGGCGGATCTGCGCCACGTCCTCGCGCGACGTGGGAGAAAGCCGCTGGTCCTGCAGCACCAGCTCGGTGTAACCGCTGATCGCCATCATCAGGTTGTTGAAGTCATGGGCGATGCCGCCCGCGAGTCGCCCCAGCGCTTCCATTTTTTGCGCGTGCAGCAGCTGTTCCTGGCTCTCACGCAGCGCTTCTTCCATGGCGCGGCGCTCGGTGAGGTCGCGCAGGTTGAGCACGATGCCGCCCAACGCCGGGTCGGCGAGCAGGTTCGTGGCCACGACCTCGAGGAACCGCAGCGGCGTACCGGTCGCCCCGCCGAGCTGCAGCTCCTGTACGCGCGGGCGGCCCGGCTCGCGCTGCGTCGCCTCGAGCAGCACCAGCATCGCCGGCCGCACATCGGGCGGCAGCGCCGTCAGCACCGAGTCCCCGAGCCCCCCCGAGGGCACGCCGAGTACCCGGTCGACGTTGGGCGAGGCATAGCTGATGGCGCCGGTCGGCGACACGACGAGGATGGCGTCTTCGCCGTTGAGGATCAGGGCGCGCCAGCGCGCCTCGCTCGCCGCCAGCGTGCGGCGCTCGGTCGTGAGGGCCTGGGTTTCGGTGCGCTGCCGCGCGGCGCGGCCCAGGAAAAACCAGACCAGCGCCATCGCGAACACCACCGAGACGAGCGACGCGAGGTTCGCCTGGTTGATCGCGCGCTTGCCGGCGGTGGCGTAGTAGCCCCGCGCCGATTGCAGCGAGATGCGGAGATCTTCGAACGCCTGGTCGACCGTGTCGGCGACCGCGAGGGCTTGGTCGCGGTGGGTATCGATCAAGGAGAACATCATGTCTACGGCGGTGAGATAGTGGCTGACGTCGAGCTCCACCTGCTGCAGGCGCGTGGGAGGCGGACTGTTTGGCGCGGTACGGGATGCCAGGGCCGGAGCCGGCTGTCCCGTCCATTGCCGCAGCTCGGCCAGGATGTTCCGCAGGTGCTCCTGGCTGACCGGGATGTCATTCTTGTGCTCCGAGCTGATCACGCCGGTTCGCGCTTCCCACTCCCGCGCGTTCAATAGGTTGACGTCGCCCTCCAGCTCGGCGAGGCGGACCTGGATGCGCTGGTTCTTGGCGACGACGAGCTGCAGCGAATAGATCAGAGCGGCGGCGAGGAGACCGATCAGCACGACGAAGATGGTGCTGCGGAACGGGGCGCGCAGCACCGGCGGCGACCCCGACGCCGCGAGCGTCGGCGGAGTCCAGCGCCGGCTGCCACGCTGGTCGTCGGGCAGGGGGGTGAGTCGGCGTTCGGCCATGCGGGGTCCTGCAAGAATGATCGCACCGTGTCACCATCCCGTCCACGGCGGCGGAAAGCGACATGTGGCGACCGTGCCGCACCTTGCTGGCGGCGTGGCGCCACGGCATCCTAATGCCCGTGACCACCCGGCGCGATTTCCTGGCGCAAGCCGCTGCGAGTGTGTGGGCGGCCCGTATGCCGCGCGTGTTGGCGCGGGCGGCGCCCGACGAGCTGACCCTCGCTAACGATTTCGTGTCGGCGTCGTGGTCGGTCAGCGAGGGACGCCTCATCGCGTTGCGCCTCGTCGACCGTGCGAGCGGAGCGACGCTCGCGCTCCCGCCGGACGTGTTTACGCTGTTGCTGCAGGGCGGCGCGGTCGTCGGCTCCAGCGCGCTGCGCGTGCGAGGCGCACCGCGCATCGAGCCGCTGGCGGCCGAGCCCCGGGCGGCGCGCCTGGCGCAGCGTCATGCCGGTAGGCAAGTCGTTGTAGAGCTCGAGGATGCGGACGGCCGCTTCAATGCGAGGTGGCGCGCGCTGCTGCGTGACGGCTCGCGCTATCTGCGGCAGGAAGTCGAGCTGCGGTGCCTGGGCGCGCCGCTGGGGATCGCAGAAATCCATCTGCTCGATCTCGATCTTCCCGAGGCCGCCGTGGTGGGGTCGGTGCGCGGCTCGCCGGTCGCCGGGAGGGGCTGGTTCGCGGGATTCGAGCATCCGCTGTCACAGTCGCGCATCGAAGGCTCGCGTGCGCGTGCCTGGCTCGACCGCGAGCTGCCGCTCCGGCCCGGCGCCCCACTCATCTGCTCGGCCGTCATCGGGGCGACCGGGTCGGGCCCCGTGCGGCGTGTGTTTCTCGAGTATCTCGAGCGCGAGCGCGCGCATCCGTATCGCCCGTTCCTGCACTACAACTCGTGGTACGATCTCGGCTACTTCTCGAAGTTCGACGAGGCGGGGGCGCTCGACGTGATCCGGGCGTTCGGCACCGAGCTGCACGAGCGTCGCGGGGTCACCCTCGACTCGTTCCTGTTCGACGACGGCTGGGACGATCCGGAGACGCTGTGGCATTTCCATGCCGGATTCCCGCACGGCTTCACGGCGGTACGGGAAGCGGCGGCGCGCTACGGCGCCGCTCCAGGCGTCTGGATGTCGCCGTGGGGCGGATACGGCAAGCCCAAGGAAGACCGCCTCGCGTTCGGGCGGGCGCAGGGATTCGAGACGAACGAGGGCGGGTTCGCCTTGAGCGGCCCCAAGTACTTCACGCGCTTTCGCGAAACCTGCCTCTCGATGATCCGGGATTACGGCGTGAACCAGTTCAAGTTCGACGGAACGGGAAACGTCGCGCACGCGATCCCCGGGAGCGCGTTCGATTCCGACTTCGATGCGATGATCGCGTTAATCGGCGATCTGCGCGCGGCGCGGTCCGATCTATACATCAACCTCACCACCGGGACGTATCCCTCACCGTTCTTCCTGCGCTACGCCGACTCGATCTGGCGCGGTGGAGAGGATCACGACTTCGCCGGGGTCGGCTCCGACCGGCAGCAGTGGATCACCTACCGCGACGCCGACACCTATCGCGGTATCGTGCGGCAGGGCCCGCTGTTTCCGCTCAATGCGTTGATGCTGCACGGCCTCGTCTACGCGCGCCATGCCAACCGCCTCATGACCGACCCCGGAGGCGACTTCACGTCCGAGATCCGCGCCTACTTCGGGACGGGAACCCAGCTGCAGGAGATGTACGTGACGCCGTCGCTCCTGACGGCCGAGAACTGGGACACGCTGGCGGAGACGGCGCGCTGGGCCAGAGCAAGGGCGGCGACGCTGGTCGACACGCACTGGGTGGGAGGAGATCCCGCCGCGCTCGAGGTGTACGGCCACGCCGCGTGGGGCGCGGGGCGTGGCGTCCTCGTGCTGCGCAACCCCAAGGATGCGCCGCAGACGATCGCGCTCGACATTGCCGTAGCGCTCGAGCTCCCCGAGCACGCTGCGGGGTCGTTCACCGCGCGGAGTCCGTGGCGGAGCGAGCGCGATCAACCGACGTTGCACCTCGCTCCGGGGGCCGCGCACCAGTTCAGCCTGCGTCCTTTCGAAGTGCTCACCCTCGACCTCACGGCCTAGGGCTTGGCGCGCAGCACCCCGACGGCGCCCTTGGTCGCATCGGCGAAGGCATGTGTGACAAAGGGGTAGTCGCCCGGCTCAGCCAGGCGCAGTTCGAAGATCGCCCCGCCGCCCACCGGCACATCCACCGTTTGCACGCCGTTGAGCGTTGCGGACGGTGATCCATCGAGATAGGCGTGGTCGAAGATTGCTCCGACGACGTGGAACGCGGAGATGCGATTCGGCCCGGCGTTCACCACGTACAGCCGCACCGGTTCTCCCGGCTTTACGTGCAGGGGCGCCGTGGCGTATTGCGCCCCCCGCCCGTTGAACGTCACGTAGTCCGGGGCCAGACCGAGCAGCTTCTGCCAGTCGAGCGCGTGCGCGCTGGAATCGGTACCGGGGGCGCGCTGGGTATAGAACTCGCTCTGGACCAGCACGAACTCCCGCGCCGGAGCCCGCGGCTGCCGGGGATCGACGATGATGGCGCCGTACATCCCGTTGGCGATATGCATCGCGACCGGAGCGGTGCCGCAATGGTAGAGGAAGGCGCCCGGGACCCGGGCGACGAAGCGGTAGCGCAGCGAGTCTCCAGGAATGACGTTCACATACACGCGACTGGGAGCGATTTCGGCGGCATGAAAATCCATACTGTGCGGAATCGGCGCCCGGTTGACGAGCGTGAAGTCGACGGTGTCTCCCTGGGTCACGCGGATGAAGGGCCCCGGTACGCGGCCGTCGAATGTCCAGGCCTCGTAGGTGACGCCGGGCGAGACCACGATGCGGGCATGGTGGATCTCGATGCGGACCGCACGTAGCGTGGCGTTGGTGCGCGGCGGGGCGAGCGCTTCTACCGGAGCGGTGTCGGCGGCGCCGATCGCCGCCTCGCCGTGCGACACGTCGGCGGCCGGAGTGGTGGAAGGCGCCGCGACAGGGGTACCGCGCTCTCCCCGGCACGCGGCCAGAGCGACCAGCAGCGTTATCGTGAACAGGCTTCGGGTCATGGACGGACTCCGATGAAGGCTCCACAAAAATATGGTGTGGGGCTGCTGCTGGCATTTTCGAGCTGCACCCCGACTGTGCCGTCTCCCGCCGAGTTGAGCCGCGCGGAGTCGCTCTACGCCGCGACCTACACACTGAAGGACCGGCTCGATATCGCCGGCCTCCGGGCAACCCCTGAGTCGGCGGCGGCGCTGCGCCCGCGCTATCTCGCCGCTCGTCGCGCGCTCGTGCAGGCGCTGGCGATCGACTCGACGATACTGCGCGACACCGTCGACCGCCGCGCCCTCGCCGTGATGCGGAATACCCTCGCCGCAGAGTTGACCGACACGCCTCAGTCACTCGCAGGGTCGGCGCCGGTGGACTCGACGCGCTGTCGTTACGATGCCGGAGCGATCACCGACACCGACTCGCTCGCCGCGCGGCTGTACGATTGCTATGGCGCCGCGGCGCATGCCGTCCTCGTCGACGGCGAGTCGCTCGAGCGCCTGACGGTTCTCGGGCTGCTGGGCGTCACCGCTGACACGGCGAAGCGGCGGCGCCTGTTTCTCGGACTGGACCATGTCTGGCGCACGGTGAATGCGGGGGACGACGCCGCGAGTCCGTGGCGCGAGCTGCTGCGGCGCCAGGCGCGCACTCGGGGGAATGGTCCCACCCCCTTCGCCCGCCGCGTCCGGGAGCTCGGCTTCGAGCCGGATACCGTCGAGCGGTGGCTCGAACGGCTGCTCGAGACGTGGCGGGCGACGTTGCCCGATTCGGAGCTCGAGCCGTGGGACATGTACTATGCGATGGGAGCCACGAGCCGCCGCCTCGCATCGCGCATTCCGCGTGACCAACTACTGCCGTTGACAGGGCGGTACTACCGCTCGCTCGGTGCCGATCTCGCGGCGCTGTCCATCCATGCCGACCTCGACCCGCGTCCCGGCAAAGACCCGGTGTCGTTCACGACGTTCGGGAGTCGCCCCGGCCGGGGAAACGGAAGATGGCTGCCGGGCGAGCCATGGATCTTCACGTCGTACGGCGTCGGCGGGTTCGACAACCTCACCGAGCTGTTGCACGAGACAGGGCACGCGATCCACATCGCCGCGATCCGCACGCGCCCGGCGTTCAGCGACTGGCCCGACGCTGATCTCTTCACGGAAGCGATCGCCGACCTGGCCGACGGCGAGGCCTACGACGGACGCTGGCAGCTGCGCTATTTCGGTGACTCCGCGGCGCCCGCCGACAACCGGCGTGCCGCGTATTTCGGCGTGATGATGGACGCGTGCTGGTCGCTATTCGAGGCGCGCATGCAGCGCGACCCCTCTCTCGATCCCAACGCCGTCTGGACTGCGCTCACCAGCCGGTATCTGCGCGTCGTCCCGCACCCCGAGCTGTCGTGGTGGGCGATGCGCGGGCAGCTGATCGACGTCCCGGGGTACCTCGTGAACTACGCCCTGGGCGCCTTCGTCGCCGCGGATCTCCGCGCGCGTATCGTGCAGCTCCACGGACCGTTTACGCTGGGAGACACCACGTGGTACGGCTTCGTGCGGGAGCACGTCTACCGCTTCGGGCTGGAGCGCTCCGCGCGACGCGTGATGGACGATTTCCTGGGCCGCCCGGTGACGGCGGACGCGCTCCTCCAGGGGCTCAGAGGAACTGCCGATCCAGCGCGTTGAGACAGCGCTTCACGTTGAACGCGGTCGCGTTGGTCATGACGATGGTCCCGACTCCGGGGGTCGGGT
>DATFSB010000568.1:0-8959 GCA_035262825.1 Gemmatimonadales bacterium
GATGCGGCCCGGGGTGGAAAAGCGCACCAGCTCGCGGATATCGGCGGCGCTCTGCGACGCGATCTCCTCAGGGGTGCCGCGGAACGGGCTGCGGTACGGATCGGGGTTGATGGCGTGGTGCACGCCGGTATTCAGCTGTGCAGGATACTTCCAGGTGTGCGGTGAGGTGAGGGCCATCGCGGCGGGGGAGCCGCCGTGATAGCCGTTGCGCAGCGCGATCACGTCGTGGTTTCCCGTCGCGAGCCGCGCCATCAGGATCGCGAGGTCGTTGGCCTCGCTGCCGGAGTTGACGAAATACGTCACCTCGAGCCCCGCCGGCATCTTGGCGGCGAGACGCTTGGCGAACTCGCCCAGCAAGGGATTCAAGTAGATGGTGGAGGTGTGCCCCAGCCGCTCGAGCTGCCCTTCGATTGCGCGCACGACCGTCGGATGCGCGTGCCCGCAGGCGACCGTCGCGATCCCGGCGAACAGGTCGAGGTAGCGCCGCCCGGTCTCGTCGAACAGGTATTGCCGGTATCCCTCCACCAGCATCAGCGGCTCGCGGTACACGGTGAAGATCCCCGGATTCGCGAACTGCTTGCGGGTGGCGAGTACTTCATCCCGTGACGGACCGGTGTAGGGTTGCGGAACGTGCGGGCAGGGCGGGAGCCGGAGCTCGGTTGCGGCGGTCGTGGTCATAGGGAGTCCTCGAGAGCGATTCTGCCGGTGCCCGCTGTCGTTGTCAATCCGCGCTGTGCGTTTCCCTCTCTCCGCATGGCGGAGCGGGGGTCAGGGGGTGACGCATCATTCGCCGGGCGGTCGATCGATATTCGCATAGCGCACCTCCGCGGCGGCGCGTTCGGCGGCGTCTCCGAAAATCTTGTCGCCGTCGAAGCGGCCGTTCTCGATGAAGATCTCGGAGATCTGCGTCCCGGCGGTGACGCTTCCCGCGACGTGGACGCCGGGCACGCTGGTCTGGAGCGTGTCGGGGTCGATTGCGGGCCGACCGGTGTCCCGGTCATAGGCGATCCCGATCCGATCGAACAACGTGAGATCGGGATGAAATCCGATGAGCGCGTAGACACGGTCGGCAGGGACCTGCTCGCGGGCGCCGTCCGCGGTGCGAATCGTGACGTGCGCGGCGCCGATCGACTCGACTTGCGCGCCGAGTCGCGCCGCCAGCTCGCCCGCCTTGATGCGGTTCTCGAGGTCGGGCTTGAGCCAATACTTCACGCTGCGGGGAAACGCCGTGCCGCGATACACCAGCGTCGTTCGGGCGCCGGCCCGGAACAGCTGCAGCGCCGCTTCCACGGCCGAGTTGCGGCCGCCCACCACCACGACGTCCTGTCCATAGGACTGATGGGCTTCGTCGAAATAGTGGTGGACGTGGGGGAGAGTCTCGCCCGGCACGCCCAGGAGATTGGGGTGATCGAAGTAGCCGGTCGCGAGGACAAGCCTGTTGCAGGTGACGGTCTCGGCGCCGTGGCGCGTCTCGAGCACGCAGGTGACGCGCCCGTTGTCTGCCTGTGCTTCCGTCAACCGGGCGTAGGTCCGGACCGCCAGATTCTCGGCGCGCACGACGCCGCGGTAATACTTGAGGGCTTCCTCGCGCGTCGGCTTGGCGCCGGCGCACACCAGCGGATGGCCGCCGATCTCGAGCCGCTCCGGCGTGGTGAAGAACGTCATCCCGACGGGGTAATGGACGATCGAGTTGGCGACCGCTCCCGCGTCGATGACGAAGGGATCGAGGCCGCGGCGGCGCGCGGAGATGGCACAGGCGAGGCCGATCGGCCCGGCGCCGACGATGAGAATGGGGTGGTGCGGGGACGTGGACACGGCCTCGGGAATCTAACTGTAGGGCGGGGCCTACTGGCCGGTTCGCCCCGCGCGCCTCATTTTCCCGGTTCCTCTCGTCCGAGGGGCTCGGTATGAGCGATGCGGAGACGAAACGCGGCACGAGTGACGCGGGCGTGACGATCGAAGAGCGTCGACCTGTTTCAGCCGACGTCGATGTGTACGGCCTGACCGACCGCGGGCAGGTGCGCAAGGAGAACCAGGACCAGTTCCTGATCGCCAGCCTCCACAAGCTGCTGCGCGTGCATCAATCGAGTCTCGCCGCCGACGACGTCAGCCCGCTGATCAGCGACACGCGCGGCTGGTTGTTCCTCGTGGCCGACGGCGTGGGCGGACGCCCCGACGGCCAGGCCGCGAGCGGCACCGCCGTCAAGACGATCGCGCATTACGTCACCCACCTCACCGATCTCTATCGGCGTCTCGACGAGGAAAAGGAATCAGTCTTTCTCACCGAGCTGGAAGCATCCGTCCGCAGGACGCACGAGGTGCTGCGCGCCGAGGGCGCGCGGGAATACGGTGGCCGCGGTGGTGCGACGACGCTGACGATGGTCGCGGCGTTGTGGCCCCGCGCGTACCTGGTGCAGGTGGGAGACAGCCGCTGCTACCGGCTGCGCGACGGCAGGCTCGAGCGCATGTCGACCGACCAGACCGTGGTGCAGTCGCTGGTCGATTCCGGCGCGATCACCGAAACCGAGGCGCACCGCTCGCCGCTCCAGGGTGTGCTGTCGAGTGCGCTGGGCGGTCAGGAAGCGACGCCGATGACGCGCACCGCCGACGTGCGCTGGGACGACGTGATGCTGCTCTGCACCGACGGCCTCACCCGCCACGTCTCGGACCAGGAGATCGAAGCCGAGCTGCAGCAGATTCAGTCGGCGGAACAGTCGTGCCGGCGCCTGGTGAAGCTGGCGCTGGAGCGCGGCGGGACGGACAACGTCACGGTCGTCATCGGGCGGTTGCGGAGCCGGCGCTCGACCCCGCCGGCGTGAGCCGCACGCCGAGCGCTCCGATCGTCGCCAGAGCCGCGAAACCGAAGAGCGCGATCGCGAAGCCGCCGGTGACGTCGCGCCCGTAGCCCACCAGCACCGAGCCGACCGGCGCCCCGATCTGACCGATCGAGCTGACGAGGGCGATGCTGCCCGCCGCCCGTGCGCCGGTGAACGAGGCGGTCGCCAGTCCCCAGAACGGGCCGAACGCGCCGGCGATACCGATGGCGACGAGCGACAACGCGACAGCGGCCAGCACCGGGGAGCGCAGCACCGCGGCCGTCGCTACAAACCCGACGCCCGAGGTCAACAGCGTCCCCCGCAAGTGGCGGCGGCGCTCGCCGGTGCGATCGGAATGGGAGGCAATCAGCAGCATCGCAATAGCGGCGGCGAGCGGTGGCACCGTCGACAGCGCCGCGACCGCGAAATCACTGAGCTGCGAAGCGCCCTTGATGATTTGCGGCAGGAAATAGAGCTGTCCGAACCCCACCAGATTGATGACCGCCCAGACGGCACCCAGCCCCCAGACGTTCCGGTCGCGGAAGGCTGGTCCGAAGGCTGGTGGCTCGGTCGCCGCCGCGGCGCCCTCCTGCCGCAGCCGGTCCTCGAGCCAGGCGCGCTCGTCGCCCGGCAGCCACAGCGCTCGCTCGGGTCGGTCGGGAAGCAACACGAAGACCGCGACCCCGAGCGCAAAAGCCGGCAAGCCCTCGAGTAGAAACAGCCACTGCCAGCCCGTGAGACCGCCGCGCCCCCCCAGTCCGAGGAGCAGGCCCGACGCGAGCGTCCCAATCGCCTGGGCCACCGGAATCGCGCTCATGAACGCCGCGATGGCCCGAGCCCGGACCGCACCCGGGAACCAATAGGTGAGATAGAGCATCATGCCGGGGAAGAACCCCGCTTCGGCGGCGCCGAGCAGGAAGCGCAGGGTATAGAAGCCGGCCACGCCGCGGACGAACATCATCGACGACGCGATGCCGCCCCACCCGATCATCAGCGCCGCGATCCAGCGCCGCGCGCCGACCCGCGCCAGCATGAGGTTGCTCGGGACCTGGAACAGCGTGTAGCCGATCGACAGCATCCCGGCGCCGAGGCCGTACGCCGTCGCGGTGAAGCCGAGATCGCTGTTCATCTGGAGCGCGGCCACGCTCACATTCACGCGATCGATGAAGTTGACGACGGACGCCAGGAACATGAGCGGCAACAGCCGCCACGCGATGCGGCGGATGGCGCCCCGCTCGAGGGCCGCGTCGGCCGACATCAGTGATCGCTGCTCGCCTGCAAATCCGCCAATCGCCGGCGCACGTCGGCGGCGCGCGGCTCCTGTGCGGCGGCCCGCGCGAGGTACGCGCGGTAGTGCTGCACCGCGTCGGTGGGACGGTGCGCCAGCTCCGCCACCCGTCCCAGCGCGTAGTACGGCGCTGCGTAAAACGGATCGAGCTCGGCCGCACGGTGCAGGTGACGGTCCGCGTCCCCGAGATGGCCGAGCTCCACCAGCACCGCGCCGTAGGTCGTCTGGACCACCGGCTCGTCCTCCTTGATCTGCTCTGCCAGCGCAAGCTCGCTCAAGGCAGTCGTGGTATCGCCTTCCGCCAACGCCAGCAGGCCGAGACGCAGGTGCGCCGGGTAGTAGCGTGGGTCTTCCTGCAGTGCCCGCATGTACTCCTGGCGCGCCTGGTCGATAAGTCCCGCCCGCTCCCAGATCAGACCGATGCCGTGGTGGAATACGCTCTTCGATTCGTAGAGGTGGACGATGTCTTTGGCGGCGCGTCCGCGCAGGCTGTCCAGTCCCAGCTCCATTTCGACGCGCGCGCTGTCGTCGTTCCCCAGGATATGGAACACTTCCCCGCGGGCCATGTGGACTTCGGCGCCGGCGTGGTGTCCCTGCATCAAGGCATCGCGATACAATCGCAGTGCCACGTTCATGCGACCGTCGCTCACGGCCAGGACGGCGCGCATGTAGGGTGAGGCACTCGTCCGCAGGTATTGCTCGACGTAGTAATCGAATGTCTGTCGCTCGGACCCGGTGCGAGTGGCGTTGTCGAAGTCGTACTGCGCCTCGAGATAGCGCATCACCAGGTTCTTCTCGAGCTCGCGCTCAAAGAGAGGGTCGAGCATCCGGGCGTGCAGCTCGAGGGAATCGATACGCGATGCGTCAGGTGTGTGCGTGAACGCCCGATCGCCGTTCATGTACCGGATGAAGAACACGTCGGCCGACATCAAGAGCAGTGCAACCCGGCGGCCGTACAGCGGCTGGGCCGAGGTGGGATCCAACTGCGCGGCCCAGAAGAACCCGTCCGCCGCCCGCTCCGGGTACTTGGTCAGATTCGCCACGGCGTACGCGTAGTACTGCTGCGCCGAGTTCGTGTCTGCGTCGACGCCGAGCGATGGGCGTTTGGGCACGCCCTGCGGGTGCGCAGTCCGGGCGGTCAGGAGGACAGCCAGTCCCGCCCTGAGAATGCTTCTGGGAAAATCGACCATGTGCCCTCGACCTTCTCTTTCCTGAGACCCTCAGTGCTCGCCGGCGAGGGCGGCGAGCCGCTGCTTCACATCGGCGACGATCGGCTGCAGCTCCGGGTCGGGGCTCTTCCAGAGATCGAGCAGCTTGTTGTAGTACGTAGCCGCGTTGGCCCGATCGCCGCGCTCGGCGTACAAGTCGCCCAGACGCCGGTAGGCAGGCGCGAGATTGATGGGGTCGTCGGTATTCCGGTCCAGACCGGGGATGTCGACATAGCGGCGGTAGAGCGCGATCGCCGAATCGGGTTGTTGCAACTGTTCGTACACGCTCGCCAGCTCGAACAGCGCACAGACATCACACCCAGATGAGTCGTACGCTGCGCGAAACAACGGCACGGCATCTTGCAACCGGTTTTGGGCCACGGCGATGGCCCCGCGCGCGCCGTTCTGCAGATAGTCGCCGCGGCGCAGACCGGCGGGCACCGCTTCAGCGTACTCCGCGAGCAGACGCTCGGCTTCCGTAAGTTGCCCGGCAGCCGCGTAGTACCAGGCGAGCGCCGCATAGGGACGGTCGGCCGCCGGGAGGGACGCCAGGGGGTGCTTCTGGAGAGCCTGCCCGATGCGCGCCACCCCTGCGCCTGGCTTATTCCGATAGCGCAAATCGGCCCAGGCCAGCCAGATCGAGCTGTTGAGGGTGTTCGCCGGTACGCCCCGCAACTCCGCGATCGCATCGACCTCCCGAACCTGCCGCTCGAACTCCGCCAGTTTCCCCTGCGTCCCCAGCGCGGCCGCGTTCACTACGAGCGCCGCTCCCCGCCAAAACGGAGTTTGCCGTCGGGAGAGGAAATCGTGGACCAGTCGCTCGGTTGCGGAAAAGTCGCGCTCGCCGTAGGCGAGCCAGATCGGCATGCCGAGCGCGGCCGCGTCGGACGGCGAGGCTGCGGCAAACCGCGCGGCACTGGCGTGCGCATCGCGAAAGCGACCCTGGGCCGCCTGGTCCCAGACCAGATTGATATAGGGGTTATCCCCTTGTCCGAGATCCGTGCCTCGCTGAAATAAGCTCTCGGCGGCGGCGAATTGCCGCTCGCGTTGCAGCTCCAACCCGAGGTTGTTGAGCGCGACATCGTTGTAGGCGTCGATATCGAGCGCCTCCCGATAGGCGGCCACCTGTGCGGCGGGGTCCCAGTCGACAGCCTTGTGGTAGTAGGCGGTGGCGAGGGTTCGCTCCAGGTCGGGCAGCCGGTCGCGGTGCGCGTACGCTCGGGACGCGGCTGCGGCGATCTGGTCACGAGATCCCCCCACGTTGCCGAGGGCGGCGGCGATCTTGCGATACGCCATGGCGAAGCCGGTGTCGATGGCCACCGCTTGCTGGAACAGCGGCAAGGCCGCCTCGACTTCACCGTTGTCGAATCGTCGGACCCCATCCGTGTAGCGGCGCAACGCTTCCAGCGATCCGGTCGTGACCTGTTCCAGGTGCTGGGCATCGCGAACCGACGTGAGCGATTCCCCGATGCGCTCGCGCAAGCCGCGCGACAGCCGGTCTAGAGCGCCGAGCAGCGCCGCGTCGTCCGCGGCGTTCTCGCGCACCGCGGTCAACACGCTGCCGTCGGCGGCCGAGATCACGCTCGCCGTCACCACGTAGCTCTTGCCGACGGGGTCGATCTGACCGGTGACGATCGCCTTGACGCCGGCGCGCTGGGCCAGCTCCCGCGCCACGGCGCCCGCGACGGCGCTGCCCGCGGGACGTTGCATGCGGGCGAGGCCCGCGGCTACCTGTGTCGCGTCCAGCAGCTTCACGGTGCGGGACTGCGATAGATCGACGCGAAATGCTTCGGTCAGCGTCGTGCCGAGCGTCGAGTCGCTCGTGCGGTTCTCGAAATCGGCGAGCAGAATCGGCTCCCGCTCTTTGAGCGCCCCTTTCGCGACCAGCGTCCCGACGGCGCCGATGCCGAGCAGCCGCATCGCCATGTAGACCGTCGCCACGCCGGCGAGCCCGGCGAACGCGAGCCCGCCGCCCCAGAGGGCTCGTTTCCACGTGAACAGGCTGGCGACGCCCTGCGGTGCGGGCGTGAATCCCGTCGTAGCGAGCGCGCGCCGCCGCTCGAACACGCCGGTCGTCAACATGATGGGGAGGCCGATTCCCAGCAGCACGACGGCGCCGACGAACACCCACGTGGGAAGTCCCAGCCGCTGCATCAGGAAGTAGACGACCGCCAGCACGGCGATCCCCGCGAGGCCGAACAGCGCGGCGACGCGCACCGGATGGCCGCGCCGGATCGCCGCCTCGGTGCCCGAGGAAATCACCGGTGTCGCACCGGTCGGCGGCATGCCCCCAGACGGCGTCGCCATTGCCTGAAGCTGCGTGCGCAGCTCGTCGGCGCGCTGCACACGGTCGGCCGGCATCTTCTCGAGACAGCGCATCAACAGGGCGTTGAACGCCGCGGGAATCGCCGGCCGGTACTTCACCGGCGGCTCGATCGGCTGCGTCACGTGCGCCGCGAGCATCGCCTGTGGCGTCGGCGCGTTGAACGGCAGCCGCCCGGTGAGCATCTCGTAGCCCATGACGCCCGTAGCGTAGAGGTCGGCGCGATGGTCGATGTGCGGATCCGCCGCCGCCTGCTCCGGGGCCATGTACGCCGGGGTCCCCAGCGCCACACCGAGCGAAGTGAGCGTCGAGCTGCCGCTCGCCGCGCTGACCGCCTTGGCGACGCCGAAGTCGGTGACCACGGCGTGCTCGTTCGAAACGAGGACGTTGTCGGGCTTGATGTCGCGGTGGACCACGCCGTGGGCGTGGGCATAGGCGAGGGCGTCCGTGACGTCGCGCAGGATGCGCACGACCTGTTCGACCGGCAGCTGCCCCTCACGCGCCAGTTTGGCGCGCAGCGACTCGCCTTCCACCAGGGGCATCGTGTAGTAGAAGAGATCGCCCGCCTGACCGGCCGCGTAGAGGGGGACGATGTGCGGATGCTGCAACGACGCGGCGAGCTGAATCTCCCGTCGAAACCGTTCGATGTTGACGCCGGCCGCCATCTCGGGCGGCAGCACCTTCACGACGACCTTGCGGCCGAGCGCGGTTTCTTCGGCGAGAAAGACGCGGCTCATGCCGCCGCCGCCGAGCTCCTGTTCGATCCGGTAGGTGGAGCCCAGGGCGGCCTGTAACTGGTCGCGCAGGTCGGTCATGTCGGGCTCAAGATACTACGGTTTTCTCTCGACGAATTTGGCCTCTAGTCTCTCAAGTATCCCCACGTATGCAACCGATCGAAATCCTCGAACCACCGGTCTCCGATATCCATCCGATAAAACATGTTCGGGATCATGATGTTCTCGATCCGATTGTAGACCTGGCGCTGCGCCTGCTTCATCGTCGAACCCAGGCCGACGACGATCAGCACCACCCCGGACGTCCCCGTCACCAGCCACTCGTTGTCGACCGTCTTCACGTCCTCGATGTGCACGCCTTCGCGCATCGGCTTCTTGAAGATGATCACCGCATCCTTGGAGCTGGTCTCGAACGTTTCGGGGTCGCGGTAGGGGAACGGCGGCACCACGATGCGCACGCCGACCTGAAAACCCGAGCGCGCCTTGAAGCGGGTGATCGACCCCTCGGCGAGCCGGTGCAGGAATTCACCGATCGGCGTCAGCATTCCCTCCTGCTGGATGCTGATCGTGGGATACCCGAAGCGCGCCGT
>DATFSB010000569.1:0-3921 GCA_035262825.1 Gemmatimonadales bacterium
AGAGGTGATTCGCAATGGCTGCTCCGACCATCGTTCTCGTCCATGGCGCGTTCGCTGACGCGTCCGGCTTTCGCGGTTTGTACGACGAGCTTCTCGACGAAGACGTAACGATCGTCGCTCCTCCAAATCCGCTCCGCGGCCTGAGCGGCGGCGACGGCGACTACCTCAGGAGCGTGATCGGTGAGATCGACGGGCCGGTCCTGCTCGTGGGTCATTCCTACGGCGGTTCGGTCATCACGGCCGCCGGCACGGCCGACAACGTGGTCGGCCTCGTCTACGTCTCCGGGTTCGCTCCCGACGAGGGAGAGAACCTGACAGACCTCCAGTCCAGGTTCCCGGCGCCGGGGATCGTCCCGTACATCGTCCAGCACGAGTTGTCCGACGGAAGCAACGAGTTCACGCTCGCGCTCGAGGGCTTCCACGAGTCGTTCTGCGCCGATCTCCCGGCCGATGACGCGGCGTTCTACGCGATCAGCCAGCGCCCGCTTGCCGGCGTCGCGCTGACAGAGGCGGCGCCGACCCCGGCGTGGCGCACCCGTCCGGTCTGGGCGGTGCTACCGACCGCAGACAGGTGCATCGACCCCGGCGTTCACCGCTTCAGCTACGAGCGCATGGGCGCCAAGGTCACCGAGATCGAAGGCGCCTCGCACGTCGTCATGGTCTCGCACCCGAAAGAGGTCGCAGAGGTCGTCATGACTGCGGTGCATGCCGCAGCGATGCAGCCGGCCTGACTGCGGAACCGTGAACGCCCGCAGCGCCGTCCGGCAGAGCGTCACACTCGCGCTCGCGTGCCTCGCCAGCTATTCGCTGGTCAGGTACGCGAGCGCACACATCCACTCGCTTTCACACGCCGATGACCTGGTCGGCGGCCTCTGGGCTGTGATTGCGACGGCGTTCGTCTTCCGCACGACCGAGCACGAGAGCATCACGGCCGCGAAGACACGCGTCGCGGCGACGGCCTTGAGCTTCGCGCTCTGTTTCGTCTACCTCCTGCTCCTGCCCTCCCACACCTGGGGCCTGGCAGTGCTGGTTGGAGTGAGCACGTTCTTGCTGATCTCGCTCGGACAATCCAGCGATGTCGGCGTCGCTGCGATCACGGTCGGTGCCGTGATGGTCATAGCAGCGCTAGGGCCGCACGATCCCTGGAAGCAGCCGCTCATCGGCGCAGTCGCCACGGCTGTCGGAATCGCAGTCGGCGTCGCGGCATCCTTACTCGCGAACAGCGAGCTCATCGATGGCCTCCGGCGCCAGCCCGCCGCGCGGAATGGATGAGCGCCGCCACCTCGCCCGCGACGAGCACGAGCACGCAATCAAGCTTCTCGACGCATTGAACGCGACGTGGACGCTGGTGGACGCTCGGTGGACACCAAACACCGACGGTCGTCACACCTGAAAACGAAAGCGATGCCTAAGCAGGGAGAACGCTGAAGCCCTCTGACGGACTCGAACCGTCGACCCCCTCCTTACCATGGCGACTAAACAGCGGGAGAACCGAAACGGTCAATATCTATGGCCGTATACGCGCGTCGGTAGATGAGATCGAATCCGTCTACCGCCAGCGTGGGACGATTTCTTCCGGTCGACCACTCGCCCTTGAACCAGTCAGATTCGATCAGGCGTGCTTCGTATGCCTCTTGTGCTGTCGCCGCCCGAGCCCGCGCTGGGCGGCGACAGCACAAGCTTTGGTCTTTCGTTACGCCGTCTGCGCCGCGGCTTCCGCGTGAGCGGGTGACGCTTCAACGCGGAGGATCCGGGCGGGACGTGCAGGCAACCACCAATTCCATCTGCCGAGGATTGCGACGGCCGCGGGTGCGAGCAGGCCGCGGATGATCGTGGCGTCGATCAGGATCCCGCCACCGAGGGCGGTCGCGAACATCTTCGCCTCGGTTCCCGGCGTCGAGCTGAACGCGACGAAGGCGAGACCGAGAATCAACGCCGCGCTGGTGACGAGTCGTCCCGTTCGCCCGATTCCTTCGACGACGGCGGTCGGCGTCGACCTGGTGCGGTCGTAGGCCTCGCGCATGCGGCTGATGATGAACACCTGGTAGTCCATCGAGATGCCGAAGAGAAAGGCGAAGACGACGATCGGCATCTCGACGTTGATCGCGCGGGTCGCCTCGATGCCCCAGATGCCGGAGCCGAGCCCGTGCTGGAACACGAGCACGAGCAGGCCCCAGGCGGCAGCGACGGAGAGGAGGTTCAGGAGAACCGCCTTGAGCGGCAGGATCAGCGACCGGAAGGCCCGCGCGAGCAGCAGGAACGTGGCCCCCGAGATCAGCAGGATCAGGAGCGGGAAGTTGCTGTAGACCGCGTCGAGGAAGTCGGCTCCTTGCGCTGCCTCGCCGCCGATCGCGACATCACCGTCGACTGCCACCGCGCGGAGCCGGTCGAGCGTCGCGCGGCCGCCCGGTGAGTTCCCGTCCTCGGTCGGAATGACGGTGACGAGAGCGGTTCCGTCTCGACGCCAATCCGGGGGCGCTACTGCCGCTCGGACGCCCTCGACAGTCGCGAAGGTCTTGGAGATCGAGGCGGCGTCTCCCGTCTTCACGAGCGCGTCGAAGGGCGAGAGCGGGCCGCTGCCGATTCCCGAGTCGTTGAGGTTGTCGAGCGCGATGCGGGCCTGGCCGTGCTGCGCGAGTGAGCTTGCGCGCGGGTTCCCGAACTGAATCGTCGACGCAGCAACAACGAGCGCACCGAGGATCGAGAGCGAGACTGCAGCGGCAAGCCAGCGGTGCCGCACGACAAGCCGTGCCCACGAAGACCATGCACGGCTCGGTCGAGCGTCACGCTGGTTGCGCGGCCAGTCGACCTTCGGGCCGACCGTGGCAAGCACGACCGGCAGCAGCGTCACGCCGACAGCGACGCTGACCAGGGCGATCAGCAAGCCGGCGATCCCGATGCTGCGCAGGGCGGGAATCGGCACCGCGAGCAACGCCAGGAGTGAGATGCCAACGGTGGTCCCGCTGAAGACCACAGCGGAGCCTGCGTGCTGCATCGCATTCAGGACGGCTTGGTCGTTCGTGATACCCGCCTGCTGCCGTTCCTCCCTCCAGCGGACGACAATCAGGAGTGCGTAGTCGATCGCGATCCCTAGGCCGATCAGTGCCACCAGGAACTGCACGATCACCGAAACGCTCGTAACGGTCGCGAGCGGCCAGATCAGGAGAAAGGTTGTCGGGATGGCGACGACCGCCATCAGCAGCGGGATGACCGCGGTGAACGAGCGGAACACGAAGGCGAGCACGAGGAGCGCGCCGAGTGCCGCCAGGAGCGTCCCGATCAACACGCCTGTTCCGGTGCCGCCTGTGTCGTTTCCGGTTGCGCGGAGGGCGTCGAGCCCGGTGACCCGCACGCTCGCCCCTCGGACGGTGACACCGGCCAGTGCCTTCTGTGCGAGTCGTGCTTCCGGTTGTCCCTGGTCGACGCCACCGCGAGCGGGGATCTCGACGAGCGCGAACGTCGTGCGGCCGTCGGCCGAGACGAACGACCGGTCGCCGGTCGAGGCGTAGGACGCGATCCGCGCCTTCGGAAGTGCCTTGCTCACGTGTGCGAGCGCAGCTGCGAGCTGGCTTCTGACGCCGGGGGAGTCAACTGTCGTGCCCTTCGGCAGCTGCACAACGGGGACAAGCGGAGCAACGTCGCCTCCGCTGCCGTAGATCGTGGCGATCTGCTGATTTGCTTCAAAGCCCTCGCGGCCAGGAACACTGAACTGCTGCGAGAGGGACTTCCCGGCCGGGCCGATCGCTGCGAACGCGGCGATCGTGACGAGAATCCAGAAGCCGGTGACGAGTCGTTTGTGCCTGAGAGTCCAGCGGGCGAGTGCGGGCATGGCCTGCGTTCCTTTCGATGACGGGGCACCGTGTGTGCCAGTGGCACCGACGTTCGCTCGCCAGCCGGGCTTCGACAATCGGCCGCAGGGCG
>DATFSB010000570.1:0-3037 GCA_035262825.1 Gemmatimonadales bacterium
GGGGATCTCCTCGACCCGCCCGCGCCACGTCCGGCCGTCGAACCCCTCGGCGCTCACCGCCACCGTCGCACCGAGCGACACTCGAGCGGCGTCGAACTCGTCGACCTCCGCTTCGATCCGCATGCGCTGCAGATCGGCGACGGTCACGAGCGACGTGCCGGATTGCACCGGCTGCCCGACCTCCACCGAGCGGGCGATCACCACGCCGTCGATCGGCGAGACGATGCGCGTCTTGGCGAGCACCGCGTCGAGGCGGTCGGCGGTCGCCCGTGCGAGATCGAGCTGGGCCTTCGCGGCATCGCGATCCCGCACCGCCGCGTCGAGGCTCTGCTGCGCTGCCAGGTCCTGGGACCTGAGGGCCTGCCAGCGCGTGACCTGCGTCTCGGCGAGCCGCACGTTCGCTTCGGCTTCCCCGATGCGCGCTCGTGCCTCGGCGAGCGCCGCTCGCTGCTCGGCCGACGCCAGCTCCACGAGGAGCTGGCCACGACGCACGGCCTCCTTCTCCTGAACCAGGACATGGGCGACGGTGCCGGCGATATCAGTCCCGACCGTGACTTCCGCGCCGGGATACGCCGCCACGCGCCCCTCGGCGCGAGTGCCGCTCGTCACGGGCTGCGTCGCAGCAGGCTGCGCGTCCCGGTCCGAAGATGCAACCCCGCGCGCCGCGCGGGCCTGCCAGACGAATGCTCCCAACAGGCCGACGCCGGCCAGGGGAAGGACGATGCGAAACATCGTGGAGGTGCGTGTCATGTGTCACTCGCCATCTTGGAGGAGGCCATCCCGGATCCGCAGCGCGCGGTCAGCGATCGCGCGCACCTTGGGATCGTGGGTCACGATGAGCAACGCTCGCGCGTCCCGCTTCGCCAGATCGCGGAACGTCGCGAGGATCTGCAGCCCCACCGACGAATCGAGATTCGCCGTGGGCTCGTCCGCCAGGAGGATCGGCGGCTGGCCGGCCAGCGCCCGGGCAACGGCCACCCGCTGCTTCTGCCCGCCGGAGAGGTCGCGGGGCAGGAAGTGCATCCGGTCGGCCAATCCGACCGCGGCGAGCGAGCGCTCCGCTTCGTGGCGCGCGGTGCCGTGGTTGATCCCCTTGATGTTCAGGGCGTACTCGACGTTCTCGAGCGCCGTGAGCGCGGGGAAGAGATTGAACTGCTGGAACACGAAACCGATGGCTTGGCGCCGGATCGCGGCGAGGTCGGTCGCGCGGGTGGCCACGATTTCATGCCCGTCGATCACCACGCGCCCCGCGCTCGGAGTCAGGATCGCGCCGAGAATCGAGAGCAGCGTTGTCTTACCCGATCCCGACGGACCCTCGAGCGCCACGATTTCGCCGCGCGCGAGCCCGAGCGAGATCCCTTTCAGAACGGGCACATGCTCGCGGCCTTCGGAGAAGGTCTTCGTGACGTCGTGCGCTTCGAGTACCGGCATACGCCTTCCCTTCTGCGGCTGATTCAGGTACGGAATACGAGGGCGGGATCGATCGCCGCCACTTTGCGGAACGAGATCATCGCCGCGCCGAGACACAGAGTGAAGGTCCCGACGAAGACGGCCATACCGAGCACTGGTGGGACGATGAGCTTCAGGTCGACGCTCGCCATCACCGGGCCCAGCACGAGCGCTCCCAGGCCGCCGAGCACGAATCCGACCAGCGCCGCCACGGACGCCTGCTTCGCGAGGATGCCGTAGATGTCGCGGTTCGATCCGCCGATCGCCTTCACCGTGCCGAATTCCTTGAGGTGCTCCATCGTCGAGGTGTAGAGAGTTTGCGCCACCACCACGACACCAACGAGACAGCCCAGGAACACCGTGAGGCCCATGTTGAGCCCGAGCCCGGTCGAGACGATCCAGTAATTGCGGGACCGGGACGCCCATTCGTCCCGCGTATAGACGTCATTGTAGGGCAGCCGGCGCCGGATCTCGGCGCGCACCGTTTCGAGGTCGGCTCCGGCGGCGAGCTTCACCAGCATGTAGGTCGTCTGCCCCTGCAACGACTGGTTCTGGATCGATTGCGCCAGATCGTAGTCCATGAACGTGATCGGCGTGGTGGTGAACGACAGGGCGTCACTGGTGCGCCCGATGATCTGCACGCGGCGGCCGTTCAGCTCGCGATAGTCCCCCACCTGGAACGGTCCCATCCGCTTCACCGCCGACGCGTCGAGGAAGATGTACGGTCCGCGGCGCAGGTCCTCGAGGCGTCCCTCGTCTACGCGCCACGGAAGACTCCATTTCTCGAAATCCTTCAGGGCATAAACGATCGAGCCTTCCTGAGCGCCGGACGGGAGCTGGTAGGTAAAGAACCAGGCGATGAGGTTGTCGGCCCGCGCCACGCCGGGGATCGAGCGCACGCGGTCGACGCGTGACTCGGGGAAGACGTGGGCAAAGTCGACGTTGGGGGTATTGCGCGACGTGACCCAGAGGTCGGCGTCGGTGTGGCGGATGGTGACGGAGGCGTTGTCGAGCAATCCGAGAAACAACCCCACCTGCACGAACACGAGCAGCACGGCGAACGCGACGCCAGCGGCGGTGATGGCGAAGCGCAGCTTGTCGTGCAGCAGCGTCTTGAGCGCGAGATCGACCACGGTCAATCCTTTCGAATCAGCCCGGAGAACAGCGTTTCGAGCATCAGCGCCGTCCGATCGGCGGCGGGGCGCCATGCGACCCAGGTATCGTCGGCCATGGCGATCTGCAGCGCCGCGACGCCATGAACGCCCGCCCAGAGCGTCTGACAGATCAGATCGACGTCCGTCAGGTGTTCGCGAAACCGCCCCTGCGCCAGGCCTTCGGCCACCGCCATGCGCAGGAACGCGTAGGCGTCTTGCGCGGGATCGCCCTTGCGCCCTTCCGCCAGCTTTGCCTCATCCATCGGCCGTACCGGAGTCATGAACATCAGGCGGTAGTGATCGGGGTGCGACAACGCGAATTCGACGTAGGCGCGACCGATCTGCTTGATCCGCTCGATAGGATCGGGGACGAGGGCGATGGGCTGGAACGCGGTCGCCAGCTCCAGGAAATCGGCGACGCACAGCTCGTGGAT
>DATFSB010000571.1:0-14020 GCA_035262825.1 Gemmatimonadales bacterium
AGCAGCCGCATCTGAAACACCGGCTCCGCGATCGTCTCCATCATCGACTGGTCCATCGTCTGCAGCGCCTGCGCCGGGACGGCGGGGTCGACGTCGCGCAGCGCGGCGCGCATCGCCGTGGCGACGCTCGCCCCGGGCGCGGGCCGTACGACGAACGTCATGTGGTTGAGGAAAAATGGCGACGTCGTTTGCAGATAGGGCAGGTACAGGGTGGAGTGCCGGCTCAGGGCGGCGTCCTGCACGACGTCGTTGACGACGCCGATCACGGTGAGCCAATCATTGGGCCCGGGGTGCTCCTGCATCGAAATGCGCCTGCCGACGGCGCTCGCGTTCGGCCAGATCTGCTTCGCGACTGTCTCGCTCACCACCACGACGCCGGGCGCGCCGGCCCGGTCAGCGGCGGTGAAGTCGCGTCCCGCCAGGATGCGAATCCCGAGCGCACCGAAGTAACCCGGACTCACCGTCGGCTTGTCGACGTTGTAGCCGTGTGGCAGCGGCGACGGCCCTTCCACCTGGAAGTCGCCCATGATGCCCACGTCGCCCATGGGACGGAACGACACCGCTCCGACCGCGCTCGCGCCGGGAATCCTGGACAGCCGCTCGAGCATCGTGGTGTGGAACGCCTGAATGCGTGCCGCGTCGGGGTAGGCGATCGACGGCAGATCGACCGCCATCGTCACCACCCGCGACGCGTCGTACCCGATATCGAGCGAGCGCATGATCAGAAAACTCTTGATCATGAGCCCCGCCCCGGTGAGGAGGATCAGCGCCAGGGCGATCTCGCCGGTCACGAAGATCGACCGCAACCGGTGGTGCGGCCCGCCCACGAGTCGCATCCCCTGGCCGAGCGCCTCGTGCGGCTCACGACGAGCCCCGCTGCGCGCCGGCACGACGCCGAAGAGAATGCCGGTGATCACCGAGACGGCGAGGGTGAAGAGCAGCACCCACCCGTTCATCTGCACTTCGCCGATGCGCGGAATGCGGCCGGCGGGTGCCATCGCGAGCAGCGCGCGTACTCCGGCGAATGCCACGAGTATCCCGAGCGCGCCCCCGATCAGCGCGATCAACACGCTCTCCGTCAGGAGCTGCCGCGCGATCCGTCCGCGGCTCGCCCCCAGCGCCACCCGCACCGCCATTTCGTGGCGCCGCGTCGCGGCGCGAATCAGGAGCAAGTTGGCGACGTTGGCGCAGGCGATGAGCAGCACGAATGCGACGGCGCCGGCGAGCACGAGCAACGACGTCCGCACGTGGCTCGTCAGCGTGTCCTTGAGAGGAATGATCGCCGCCGTCGGATGAAACCCCGCGGCCCTCGGATCCTGGGGCATCGCGCGCGCGATCGCTGCGAGCTCGCTCTTCGCCTGCTCGGGCGTCGCGCCGGCGCGCAGCCGCCCGACGACCGGGAAGATGAAGGAGTTGCCGGCATCGAGCCGCACCGCGAGCGGCGTCCAGACCTGTGACGCGGCGGGGAAGGTGAACCCGCGCGGCATGACGCCGACCACGGTACGGGGAACACCGTCGAGGGTGATCGTGGCGCCGAGGATGCCGCGATCGCCGTTGAACCGGGTGCGCCATAGACCGTCGCTCAGGATGACGACGCGTTCGTTGCCCGGCTGATCCTCCGCGGCCGTGAAGGCCCGCCCCAACGCGGGCTGCACCCCCAGGACGTCGAAGAAGGTCGAGCTGGCGAGCGCACCGGCCAGGCGGGTCGCATCCCCGGCGCCGCTCAGTGTCAACGCCTGGCGCTGGTAACCAGCGACTTGCTCGAACCGCGAGACGTGCGCGCGATACTCGAGATACAGCCGGTCGTCGAGGCCGGGCGGCAGCTCGAACGGCAGGCCGGTCGGCAGATACGAGGCGGCGTAGAGCCTCCCGGGGTCGCGGAACGGCAGCGGCGCCAGGAGGACGCTGTTTACGACGGTGAACACCGCGCTGTTCGCGCCGATCGCGAGCGCCAGGGTCGCCACGGCGACGGTGGTGAAGGCGGGGGTGCGACGCAGGGCGCGCCAGCCGTAGCGCAGGTCCTGACCGAGACGTTCCAGCCAGACGCCGCGCCCCACCTCGCGCGTCACCTCGGCGACGTGGGTGACGTTGCCGAACTCGGCGCGCGCGGCGCGCTCGGCCTCCGCGCGCGTTGCGCCGCGCGCCATTCTGTCGGCGATCGCCAGCGCCAAATGTGCGTGGATCTCTTCCCGGATTTCGTCGTCGCGCCGGCTCATGACTCACTCTCGGGCTGAGTAGCAGCGGGAGTGAGAATGGCTCCGATCGCCCGGCTCAGCTGCTCCCATTGCGATCGCTCGCGCTCGAGCTGTTTCCGTCCCTTCGCCGTCAATGTGTAGATGCGCACGCGCTGCTTGTTCTCCGAGGTGCTCCAGTCAGCGGCGATCCATCCCTGCCGCTCGAGCCGGTGCAGGGCGGGGTAGAGCGAGCCGGTGTCGACTTGCAGCACGTCCTGCGACGACGCCCGGATCATCTGGGCGATACCGTAGCCGTGGCGTGGTCCCCAGCGCAGCGTCTGCAGGATGATGAGGTCGAGTGTGCCCTGGAGCAGCTCGATTCGGGAGAGTCCGTGGGAGTTGGTTGGCATGTAGAATGTCTACATCTATTGGGTGTAGGATGTCTATCCCCTGAAAAAGAAGGCGTCCTGGGTCATGGGTGTTGAGTAACTCAGCTACCCATAACCCACTACCCATAACGCATTTGACATGGAAACTGCGCAACCAGACAACCGTGGCGATGTCGCTGATTTGACGTATGATGCGCAGCCATGATTCAGCGCGTCTGCGTGATGGGTGTGTCGGGCGCCGGGAAAACCGTCGTCGGGACACTGCTCGCCGCCGCGCTCGCCGTGCCGTTTCTCGAGGGCGACGCACTCCATCCTCCTGAGAACGTGCGCCGGATGGCGCAGGGCATTCCTCTCACCGACGAGGATCGCCGTGGCTGGCTGAGAGAGATCGCCGATCGCATCGGCGAGGCGCGCAGGACGCAGAGTGGGCTCGTGGTCGCCTGCTCGGCGCTGAAGCGCGCCTATCGCGACGTGCTGCGCGGCGCCGACGGCGCGCTGCGGTTCGTGCACCTGACCGGAGACGCTGCGCTGATCCGCCAGCGCATGAGCCAACGTGTGGGGCACTACATGCCGGCCAGCCTGCTCGACAGCCAGCTCGCGACGCTCGAGGTTCCCGGCGTGGACGAGCACGCCTGGACCTTCGCCATCACCGAAGCGCCGCAGTCGATCGTCGCCCACATCGTGGAGCGGCTCGCCGCATGACGCTGCTCTACGCCTTCCTCGCCGTCGTCGTGCTGATCCTGTTGATCGCGCGCTTCAAGGTCCACCCCTTCGTCGCCCTCGTCGCGGTCTCGCTCGCCATGGGCGCCGCGGCGAGGATGTCACCGGGCAGCTTGCTGAAGGCGTTCCAGGACGGGGTGGGCGCGACGCTCGGCTCGATCGCCGTCGTGGTCGGGCTGGGGACGATGTTGGGGAAGATGATGGCCGAATCGGGCGGTGCGGCGCGCATCGCCACGACGCTGATCGCCCGGTTCGGCGAGCGCCGGGTCCACTGGGCGATGATGTTCGTCGGCTTCATCGTCGGCATCCCGGTGTTCTTCCAGGTCGGTTTCGTGCTGCTGATCCCCCTGGTGTTCACCATCGCGCGCCGCACCGGAATCTCGCTCATCAAGGTCGGTCTGCCGCTCGTGGCGGGGTTGTCGGTCGTCCATGGCATGGTGCCGCCGCATCCCGCGGCGATGCTCGCGGTGACCGCGTTGGGCGCCGACCTGGGACGCACGATTCTCTACGCCATCCTCGTCGGGCTGCCGACGGCCGCGCTCGCCGGTCCGATCTACGCCGTGTGGATCGCGCCGCGCATCGCGTTGCCGCCGCATAACCCGATGGCGGCACAGCTCGAAGGCAATGTGTCGGCTGCGGACGAATCACTGCCGAGTTTCGGTTTGTCGCTCTCCACGGTACTCGCTCCGGTGGTGCTGATGCTGGCCGCGAGTGCCGCGGACGTGGCCCTCGCCCAGGGCAGTGCCCTGCGCACGACGCTCGACCTGCTGGGACATCCGATCGTGTCGTTGCTCCTCACCCTGCTGTTTTCGTTCTGGGCGCTCGGGCTCGCCCGGGGACTGAGCGGGGTGAAGATCCTGTCGTTGGCGAACGACTGTCTCGCGCCGACAGCTGCCATTCTGCTCGTGATCGGGGCGGGGGGCGGATTCAATCGGGTGTTGATCGAGAGCGGGGTGGGGAAGGCCATCGCGGAAGTGGCGATCCGGTCGCAGGTTTCTCCATTGCTGCTGGCGTGGGTCGTCGCGACGCTGGTGCGGGTGGCGACGGGCTCGGCGACGGTGGCGATGACGACGGCGTCGGGGATCGTGGCGCCGATCGCCGCGGCAACGGGGGGGGGACACACCAGTCCCGAGCTGCTGGTGCTCGCGACGGGGGCGGGGTCGTTGATGTTGTCGCACGTGAACGACTCCGGGTTCTGGCTGATCAAGGAATATTTCAACATGACCGTTCAGCAGACGCTGGCGACATGGACGGCGCTCGAGACGATCATCGGGGTGACGGGGTTGGTGCTGACACTGGCATTGAGCGCGCTCATCTAGGAGGGGATGGACATGCACGTCGGGTCTCGGATCACGGTGATCGCCTTGGCTGTCTTCGCGTGCCAGGCGCGTGCGGAACCGCCGGTGGCGGAATGGATCGACGCCACGGCGACGCTCGATTCGGCGACGACGCCGGTGTATGCCGGTGACGCGCCGATGTCGTTCACGTTCCTCAAGGACATGCGGCGCGGCGACCCGCTCACCCTGTCGATGTTCTCGCTCGGCGCACACTCGGGCACGCACATCGACGCCCCGATGCACTTCGTGGCCGACGGTGCTCCGATCGACCAGGTGCCGCTCGCGGCGCTGATCGGACCGGTGCGCGTGATCCAGATTCCCGACAGCGTGCAGGCGATCGATGCCGCGGAGCTGAACCGTCACGAGTGGAAGGGAGCGGAGCGCGTCGCGTTCCGCACGCGCAGCACGGAGCGTCATTGGATGAGCTCGGCGGTGTTCCACCGCGACTTCGCCTACATCGCGCCCGACGCGGCGCAGCTGCTGGCCGACGCGGGAGTGAAGCTGGTCGGTATCGACTACATCTCCGCCGAGCAGTTCGGTGCGCCGGCGCCGCGCACGCACCGAACGCTCCTGGGCAAGGGGATCCCGATTGTCGAAGGGCTGGACCTGGGCGCCGTCCCGGCCGGCGACTACGACCTCGTCGTGCTGCCGATGAAGGTGCGGGGACACGAAGGCGCGCCGGCGCGGGCGATCGTGCGGAGGCGGTAACGATATGACGGCCATCGACACATCCACCATCGTGCAGCGACTGCGGGAGCACGCCACACTCGGCGGCGCGCCGCTCGTGGAGCTCGAGTGGCTCGCCGCGCACGGCTACCTGCGCCGTTTCGCCGCGGGCGATATCGCCATCCGGACGGGGCAGGAGCAGGCCTCCTTCGGTCTGTTTGTGGTGCTCACGGGCCATATCGCGCTGTACGTGGACCGGGGACGGGGTGGGCGCCGCAAACTCGCCGAGTGGCGCGGCGGCGAGGTGAGCGGCATGCTGCCGTACTCGCGGGTCACCACGGCGATGGGCGACGGCGTTGTCGAGGCGGATACGGAAATCTGGATGGTCGATCGGGACCACTTTCCCGAGATGATCCGGACCTGCCCCGAACTGACGACGATTCTCGTGCACGTGATGCTCGATCGCGCGCGCCACTTCACGTCGGCCGAGCTGCGTGACGAGAAGCTGGTCTCTCTCGGCAAGCTCGCCGCGGGGCTCGCGCACGAGCTCAACAATCCGGCCTCGGCGATCGTGCGCAGCGTGCAGGCGTTGGGGGAGCTGCTCGATCAGGAAGAAGCCGCGGCGCGGTCGCTGTACGCGCTGGGATTATCGGACGCGCAGATGGCCGGTGTCGAGTCCGTGCGCCAGGCGTGCGAAGCCGCGCCGGTGCAGACGTGGACGCCGCTCGAGCGGGCCGACCGGGAGGATCGCCTCGCCGAGTGGATTGCGGCCCACGGCGGCGATCCGGATGTGGCGGCGCCGCTGGCGGAGACGGGCCTCTCGCTCGACGCCCTCGAGGGGTTGGCGGGCGTGGTGCACGACGCCGCGCTCGAGGTGACGCTGCGCTGGATTGCCCGCGCGTGCGCGGTGCGCGGGTTGCGGCAGGAGATCGAGCGCGGCGCCGCGCGCGTGTTCGAGCTCGTGTCGGCGGTCAAGGGCTTCACGCGAATGGACAAGAGCCCCGTGGCTGAGGCAGTGGACGTCGGCCGCGGGCTACGCGACACGATCACAATTCTACGGTCCAAGGCGGCGTCGAAGTCGGTGAGTCTCTCGGCCGAGGTCGATCCCGATCTGCCGCCGGTGCAGGGCATCGCCGCTGAGCTCAATCAGATCTGGTCGAACCTGGTGGACAACGCCCTCGACGCCGTGAGCCCGGGGGGACGTGTCGGAGTGAGCGCGAGTCGCGAGGGCAGCCGCGTCATCGTGAGAGTGGAGGACGATGGGCACGGGATTCCGCCCGAGATTCGAGCGCACATCTTCGATCCGTTTTTCTCCACGAAGGACGTCGGGAAAGGCGTAGGGCTGGGACTCGACATCGCGCGGCGCACCATCGAGCGTCACGACGGCGAGATCGAGGTGGAGTCACGTCCCGGGCGCACGGTGTTCCGCGTGTCGTTGCCGGCCGAGGGGATGCGGTCGACTGGCCGGTGGTCGCGTTCGACGCCGCGCATTCAGGTCGAGGAGTAGGAGGCTACGATCCGTATTATCGGTCTGTCTTACCGGCCAACATCTCTACTCGGCCGGCGTTCTACTTCATCTACGCCGCCCTACCAGCCGAAGAACCTCAGTCTCTTCTTACACAAACGCTTGACTCCTATTTGATGCCCCCTGCCTAAGGTGATGACACCAGGCTAGCGAGGGTACCATGCGTCAAGAGTTCCTGATGTTGACCTGCGCGCTCGCCACAGCTCCGGCCGCCGCGCAAACACGGATTCAGCTCATTACAGAATCCACCGCAACAGTTGGCCGCAGTGGAGCCTTCGCTTCGAATAACTCCTTCATCGCTGGCGTGACGGCTGTCGCGGACGCAGGCCTCCGTTGGGTGCGGCCCTCAGGCTTAGGGTTCGGGGTTTCGATGTTCGCCGGGCGAGACTTTCCGAATGAGGCGACGCTGGTGGGCCTGCGGCTGCGGCTCAGCCATCGCATTGGGCAGGGGACGCTCGAAGGGGCGGTCGCGGGCGTTGCTTCCAGCGCCGGCACTGGGGGCGTCGGGCACGCAAGTGGTCTCGGGGCGAGTCTTGGCCTCGCTTACTACCCGGCCTCTTGGGGTGCGCTGATCGTTCAGCTCGATGCCATTCCAACGTACCACGCGGTGCCCTTCCCGGGACCCGAAGGCTCGACTGAAGAGCTGACCCGCCGACCTGCCCTATCCGCAGGTATTCGACTGGCAGGCCGGACCGGCATAGTCCCATGGCTTGGTGCAGGCCTCATTGGCGGCCTCTCGCTCCTGTTTAAGCAATGACGCGGGACTTGGGGCACTCGCCGTTTCACATGCCGCGGGCGCCAAGAACCACACGACTCGCGGAGAAGCGCGAGATGATCCATGGACCGGACCTGGTTGTCGGCGGCTGGATCGTCGCATCGAACGCCTGGTTGACGATCGCCGTCGCGTCGCCTACCCGGCGTGAGCGATCGGTAGCCGCCGGATCCGCTTTCCCGTGGCGGTGAACAACGCATTGCACACCGCCGGTGCGATCGCCGGCAGTGCCGCCTCGCCGATTCCTCCCGGTGCGGCGTCGCTCTTGACGATGATCACTTCCACCTCGGGCATCTGGGCCAGTCGCAGCATCGGATAATCGTTGAAGTTGCTCTGCACGACTCGCCCGCGGTCGATGGCGATCTCTCCGTACAGTGCGGCCGTCAGCCCGTACACGATATTGCTCTGACACTGCGCCTCGACCGTATCGGGGTTGATCACGGTGCCGCAGTCGATGGCGCAGACGACGCGGTGCACCCGCGGCAGTCCGTCCGGTTGCATCTCGATCTCCGCGACTTCCGCCACATACGTATCCCCGAATTGCCACAGCGCGATGCCGCGGTGCCGGCCCGTTGCGGCAGGCGAGCGCCAGCCGGCGCGCTCGGCGGCCCGGTCGAGGACCGCGAGGAGCCGCGGCTGCGCCGCCACCAGCTCGCGCCGGAAGACGTACGGATCCTTCCCCGCCGCGTGCGCCAGCTCGTCCACGAAACTCTCGACGATCCAGCCGTTCTGCGACGGCCCCACGCCGCGCCACGGCGCGACGGGGATGCCGGGATCTTCCGTCACCCGCGTGAGCCGGAAGTTGGGAACCGAGTAGATCAGCTCGTCCGCCCCGCGCGTGATCATGAACGACGGGCCGTTGGGGCCGACGAGCGTGTGACTCCATGCCACCGGCCGTCCGTTGGGGTCGAGACCGCCGCGCAGCACGTTGTAGGTCGCGGGGCGGAACACGCCGTTCTGAATGTCGTCTGCGCGCGTCCAGACGACCTGTACCGGCTTGCCCAGCTTCTGGGCGAGCTCGATTGCCTCCGTCGGATAATCCATGGGCCCGCCGCGCCGGCCGAAACCGCCGCCCGTGTAAGTCACGTGGACGGTCACCGCGTCGGGCGCGAACCCCAGGATCCGGGCGGCCTCGCGTTGGATCCCCTGCGGGTTCTGCGTGGGAGCCCAGATCTCCGCCTTGCCCCCGGTCACCTGCGCGGTGCAGTTCATCGGCTCCATACAGGCGTGCGCCAGGTACGGCGCGTCGTAGACGGCTTCCACCGTGCGGTCCGCGCCACGCAGCGCCGCATCCACATCGCCCGTTGCCCGGACCGGATCGCCCGGCCGCGCCGCCGCGGAGACGAACGCCTCGCGGATGCCGTCACTCGACCAACGCGCGTTCGCGCCTTCATCCCATTGCACGCGCAACGCCCGCTTCCCCTGGAACGCGGCCCAGGTGTTCTCGGCCACGACCGCCACGCCGCGCGAGATCTGCTCGACCCCGCTCACGCCGGGCACGGCGCGCGCCGCAGCCCCATCGAACGACGTGACGCGGCCGCCGAACACCGGCGAGCGCGCAACTGCCGCGAACACCATGCCGGGAACGCGCACGTCGAGCCCGAACTGGGCGCGTCCGGTGACTTTAGCGGCGGTGTCCACTCGCGGTACGCGCGTGCCGAGCAGTCGATACTCGGCAGGCGACTTGAGGGGCGGGTTTGCGGGAACGGGGAGCGTCGCGGCGCGTCCGGTCAAAGTCCCGTAGCCGAGGGTCCGTCCACTCGCCGCATGCCGCACGACGCCTTTCTCGGCCCGGCACTCCGCTCCCGGTAGGTCCCACGTGAGCGCGGCGGCCGCAATCAGCATCTCGCGTGCGGCGGCGCCGGCGCGACGCAGCGGCTCCCAGCCGGACTGCACGCTGCGACTGCCGACCGTCATCTGATCGCCGTAGGCGGGATTGGCGTCCGCCTGCACGACGCGCACCGTCTGCCAGTCGGCCTCGAGCTCCTCGGCGACGATCATCGGCATCGCGGTGCGGACCCCCTGACCCATCTCCGAGCGCCCGGTCCAGATGGTCACGGCGCCGTCAGGTTGAATCTCGAGCCAGGCGTTGGGCTTGAACGACGCCGCGGAGCGGCGACCGGCCGCGGGGAGATGAAACCCGATCACCAGCGAGGCGCCGATGGTGGCGCTCGTCTGGAGAAATTCGCGGCGCGTCTGAGTAGCGTGGGCCATGTTACACCTCCGCCGCGCGGTGGACGGCCCGGCGGATGCGCTGGTAGGTCCCGCAGCGGCAGATGTTGGTCATCGCGGCATCGATGTCGGCGTCAGCGGGATGCGGATGCCGGGCCAGCAGCGCGGCGGCGGTCATTACCTGGCCAACCTGGCAGTAGCCGCATTGGGGAACTTCTTCGGCGATCCAGGCGCGCTGCACCGGATGACTGCCGTCGGGCGACAAGCCTTCGATGGTGGTGATCGGCCGGGTACCGACGCGCGCGACGGGTGTGACACACGACCGCGTCGCTTCGCCTCCCAGGTGCACGGTGCATGCACCGCACAGCGCGCTGCCGCAGCCGAACTTCGTTCCGGTGAGACCGAGCGTGTCACGCAGCACCCAGAGCAGCGGCATGTCGCCGGGGACGTTGACCGTGCGGGCTCGGCCGTTGACGGAGAGGGTGAACTCGGGCATGGCGCGGTTCCTTTCACCTGGCCTACCCGATAGTAGCTCCGCTTCCCTAGAACCGCACGAACCGGTACGCCAGCTCCGGGCCTCCCTTCGTCTCGTAAGCGAGTCGAGCGATCAGCAGCGTGAACGGTTCCAGGGAGCGTGCCATCCGCAACGGTCCCGCGTCCACCGGATCGAAGCCGACGTCGCGGATCAGTCGGGCTGTCACCTTCTTGGCCGCTACGTCGTCGCCGCAGTAGGCGAGACTCGGCCGGTTCGCCTTGCGCCGCGCCGCGAACACGTCGAACAACACCTCGCTCGGCACGGTCCCGAATGCTGAAACGACCCGCGCTCCCGGGACCTTCTGAGCCAACGCCTCCGCGCCCGATGACGTGTGGGCGATCACGAGGTCCGAGTCGTCGGTGTTCATCGGCAGCGAGCAAGTGACGAGGGCCTTGCCCGATACGTCGCCGGCCTGCTGCAGGACGTCGTCGACGCGCGACCAGTGCACCGCGAGGAGCAGGGCGGCGGCGTCGCGCGCCGCCTCGGCGGGCGTCCCCGCGCGCGCCTTCCCCTTTGCGTCTCGTGCGAGCTTGGTCAGCTTCTGCTCGCTCCGCGCGTAGCTGAAGACGACGTCGTGCCCGGCTCGCGCGAAAATCGTTCCGAGTTTTCCGCCCATCAGCCCGGAGCCAAGAATCCCGATGCGCATTGACCCTCCTTCACGAGCGCGTTAGAGCCCGGTCAGTTTCTCCAACTTCTCCGGGTAGCGGGCGCCCTGCACCGTAATCTTCGATGCGGCGCTCTCGATGTCACGCAGATCTTCGGCCGAGAGCTCCACCGATGTCGCAGCGATATTCTCGTCGAGGCGCTCGAGCTTCTTGGTGCCGGGGATCGGAACGATCCACGGTTTCTGGGCCAGGAGCCACGCGAGCGCGATCTGCGCCGGCGTCGCCCGCTTGCGTTGTGCGATCTTCCCGAGCAGATCGACGAGCGCTTGATTCGCCTTGCGGGCCTCCGGAGTAAAGCGGGGCAGCGTCTGCCGGAAGTCCGAGCTCTCGAATGTGGTGTTGACGTCGATCTTCCCCGTGAGAAAGCCCTTCCCGAGCGGGCTGAACGGCACGAAGCCGATGCCCAGCTCCTCGAGCGTCGGCAGGATCTCGGCTTCGGGCGCCCTCGTCCACAGCGAGTACTCGCTCTGCAGCGCGGCGACGGGCTGCACGGCGTGAGCGCGTCGAATCGTGCGCGCTCCGGCTTCGGACATGCCGAAGTGCTTCACTTTCCCTTCACGGATCAGGTCTTTCACGGCTCCCGCGACGTCTTCGATCGGCACGTTCGGGTCGACGCGATGCTGATAGAGGAGATCGATCGCCTCGATCTTGAGCCGCTTCAGCGACGCCTCTGCGACCTGCTTGATGTGTGCCGGCTGGCTATTGAGGGCGGGTGAGGTCTTGGGATCGAACTTCGGGTCGAGATTGAACCCAAACTTCGTCGCGATGACGACCTGGTCCCGGACCGGCGCGAGCGCTTCGCCCACGAGCTCCTCATTGATGAATGGGCCGTATGCCTCCGCGGTATCGAAGAAGGTGACCCCGCGCTCCACCGCTGTCCGCAACAGCGCGATCATCTCGCGCTTCTCTGGGAAGGGAGGATAGGAGTAGCTCATACCCATGCAGCCGAGGCCGAGGGCGGAGACCTCGAGACCGCTGCTGCCGAGCTTTCGCATCTGCATTGGGTGTTATCTCCCTGCAATAGTGAACAATCGCCTGGTGATCTTGTCCTTGGCTACCAACGTAGAACATCACGCCACTGCGAGTAACTAGCGAAATCAACATGGGCTTATGAATATTATTCATCAATGATCAGAGACGAGCTCAGCGTGCTGGCGGCGTTCCTCACCGTCGCCGAAGAACGGAGCTTCACGCGGGCGGCGAAGCGCCTGGGGGTGACGCCGTCGGCGTTGAGCCACGCGATGCGGGGGCTGGAAGAACGCATCGGCGTGCGACTGCTGGCGCGCACGACACGCAGCGTCGCGCCGACCGAACCTGGCCGGCAGCTCTTGGCACGGCTCGGCCCGGCGATCGGAGACATCCGGGCAGCCGTGGATCTCATCTCGGAGCTGAGCACGCGCCCCGCAGGTCGTCTCCGGTTGATCGTGTCGCCGCTCGCCGCCAAGACGGTACTCGCCCCGAAGCTGGGGCGATTCGCACGGGACTACCCGGACGTCGTCCTGGACATAACGACCGACGAGAGTCGCGTGGACCTCGTCGCCCACGGCTTCGACGCCGGCATCCATCTCGGCGAGTTCATCGAGCGTGACATGCTGGTGGTCCGCGTTTCGGCGGACCGCCGCCCCGCGATCGTTGCATCACCGAAGTACTTCGCATCACACCCCAAGCCTGAGTCGCCGCGAGACCTCGCCAAACATCGCTGTATCAACTATCGACACGGATCGGCCGGCATCTATCGTTGGGAGCTGGACAAAGGGAAGGAGTCGGTCACCGTCGCCGTGGACGGTCCGCTTGTCGTCGATGAAGTCGACCTCATCGTGCGCGCCGCGCTCGACGGTGTGGGGCTAGCGTTCATGGCGGAGGAGACGGCCGCGGCGCACCTCGCCAGCGGCACGCTGGTGCGGGTCCTCGAGGACTGGTGCCCGCCGTACCCCGGCTTTTTCCTCTATTATCCCAGCCGGCGTCAGCTGCCGGCTGCACTGACGGCGCTCGTCGAAACATTGCGGGACCGGCCGGGAAAAGGCTGATTGGATCGCTGGACCACATCACGGGAGGACCCTGTGTACAAATCGCTCGCCGTTTCGCTGAACGTACTGTGCGCCTCGATGCTGTGGTCGCAGTCGCCTCCGCCGCCCCCCTCTCAGCTCTCGGTGCACTGGGAAGAGCTGACCGCTGCCGACTTCAAGGCCGGCATCGCCAAGGCGCAAGGCACCTGCCTCCTGCCCTTCGGCATCCTCGAGAAGCACGGACCGCATCTGCCGCTCGGCAACGATCTGCTCAACGTGCGCTACGTGTCGCTCAACGCTGCGCAACAGGAATACGCCATCGTGTTCCCCGAGTACTACTTCGGCCAGATCTTCGAAGCGAAGCACCAGCCGGGAACGATCGCCTACAGCCGCCGCCTGGAGCTGGAGCTGCTGCAGGAAACGACCGACGAGATGGCCCGCAACGGCTGCAAGAAGATCATCATCGTGAACGGGCACGGCGGCAACAACAGTCTGCTCCCTTTTTTCGCTCAATCGCAGCTCGAGTCACCGCATGATTACGTCGTGTACGTCCAGGGCATCGCGCGCACCGCGCCCGGCGGGCCCAAGCCCAAGACCGATCCCGCGACGGACATGCACGCCGGCGAGCGGGAGTCGTCGGTGAGCCTGATCGCCCGGCCCGACCTGGTGCACCTCGATCGCGCGCCGCAGGAGTCCGGCGCCGACATGGGGCGGTTGTCGGCGTTGCCCGAGGGCCTCTACACCGGCATCTGGTGGTACGCGCGCTTCCCCAACCACTACGCCGGCGAAGGCGCCGCGGCGTCGCGCGAGCTCGGTGATTTCGAGGCCAAGACGTGGATCGCCGCGATCGTACAGGGGATCCGCGCCGTCAAAGCGGACCAGACGAGCCTGCAGTTGCAGAAGGAGTTCTTCGAGCGGAGCCAGCACCCGCTCGACACGCCGCAATGAACACGGGAGTCGACCGTACACCCAATCCGCCCACTCCACCAGGGAGTGCGTCGGAGGAGGTCGAGCAGGCGAGATTCTCCGACCAGGAGCTCGGCTTGATCCTCAAGCGCG